>NZ_JBFUCA010000027.1:0-16957 GCF_056405475.1 Polaromonas sp. P1_G4 | reverse complement strand
GGCGTCGACGGGCTCGAGTTCACGCTCAACTACTGGATGGTTGATCCCGAAAACGGCCAGCAGAACCTGCGCTCGCGTGTCAACCTCGCCGTCCTGGAGTCGCTGCGTTCGCACGGCATCGAAATTCMGTACCCGCAGCGTGTGGTGCATACCCGCGTGAGCATTTCGGAGAATGCAAAAAGCGCGGAGGGCGAGAAGGGCGCTACCGGTGCCAAGCCTTCCTGAGCAGCCCACAAACGGCCTGCAGCGCGTCTTTTCCCTGTTCCGTCACCTGTCGCCGCATCGGCAGTTGACGCCTGAAAGACACCTGCAGGCCAAGGGTTGGGCAGGATGCTCTAATTCCGTGTGTCCGGCCCTCTATAATGAAAAATAGAACGATCGTTCTTTTTCTGCCTGGTTCCCCTTGATACCCTCTGGCAACCAGTTCCGCAGCCCGCATCAGGGGCGCCGCAGCATAGAATGCAGAGCTTACGTTTACGTTAACGTCAATTCAGTCCCGATTTCATTTCGATTTCAATCAGTACTCAATCCATCAACTCTGGAGTCCTCTCATGAAGGTCTTGGTTCCCGTCAAACGCGTTGTGGACTACAACGTCAAAGTCCGCGTCAAATCCGATGGCACTGGTGTCGACATCGCCAACGTCAAGATGAGCATGAACCCGTTTGACGAGATCGCCGTTGAAGAAGCGACCCGCCTGAAGGAAAAGGGCGTCGTGACCGAGGTCATCGCCGTGAGCTGCGGCGTGTTGCAGTGCCAGGAAACCCTGCGCACCGCCATGGCCATCGGCGCCGATCGCGCCATTCTGGTCGAAACTGCCGAAGAACTGCAGCCGCTGGCCGTCGCCAAGCTGCTCAAGGCCCTGGTCGAAAAAGAACAACCCCAACTCGTCATCCTCGGCAAACAGGCCATTGACGACGACTGCAACCAGACCGGCCAGATGCTGGCCGCGCTGCTGGGCTGGCCACAAGCCACCTTTGCCTCCAAGGTTGAAGTTGAAGGCGGCACTGCCAAGGTCACGCGCGAAGTCGACGGCGGCCTGGAAACCCTCTCGCTCACGCTGCCGGCCATCATCACGACCGACCTGCGCCTCAATGAGCCGCGCTACGTCACCTTGCCCAACATCATGAAGGCCAAGAAAAAGCAGCTCGACAACATCAAGCCCGAAGAGCTCGGCGTGGACGTCAAGCCGCGCATCAAGACCCTGAAGGTCAGCGAGCCGCCCAAGCGCAGCGCAGGCATCAAGGTGGCCGACGTGGCCGCCCTGGTGGACAAGCTCAAGAACGAAGCCAAAGTAATTTAAGGACTGATGACATGACCGCACTCGTTATTGCAGAACACGACAACGCCAGCATCAAGCCCGCGACCCTCAACACCGTAACGGCTGCCGCCCAGTGCGGCGGCGATGTGCACGTGCTGGTGGCCGGCAAGGGCGCCGAAGCCGCCGCCAAGGCAGCCGCCGCCATTGCCGGCGTGGCCAAAGTCATCCACGTCGAAGGCGAGCATTTCGCCCATGGCCTGGCCGAGAACATGGCCGCGCAGGTACTGGCCATCGCCAGCGCCTATTCGCACATCCTGTTTCCCGCCACTGCCTCGGGCAAGAACATCGCCCCCCGTGTGGCCGCGACGCTGGACGTCGGCCAGATTTCCGACATCACCAAGGTCGATGCCGCCGACACTTTTGAGCGCCCCATCTACGCCGGCAATGCGATTGCCATCGTGCAAAGCCTGGACGCGACCAAAGTCATCACCGTGCGCACCACCGGCTTTGACGCTGCTGCCGCCACTGGTGGCTCCGCTGCGATCGAAACGCCCGCGGGCGTTGCCGACAGCGGCAAGTCGACCTTCCTGGGCTCCGAGATCGCCAAGAGCGACCGCCCCGAGCTGACGGCTGCCAAGATCATCGTCTCCGGTGGCCGCGCGATGGGCTCCAGCGAGAAATTCAACGAAGTGCTTACGCCGCTGGCCGACAAGCTGGGTGCAGCTCTCGGCGCATCGCGCGCAGCGGTTGACGCGGGCTACGCCCCCAATGACTGGCAAGTGGGCCAGACCGGCAAGATTGTCGCGCCCCAGCTCTACATCGCCGCCGGTATTTCCGGTGCGATCCAACACCTGGCCGGCATGAAAGACAGCAAGGTCATCGTGGCGATCAACAAGGACCCGGAAGCGCCGATCTTCAGCGTGGCGGATTACGGCCTGGAAGCTGACTTGTTCACGGCTGTGCCCGAGCTGGTTGCCGCACTGTAATGCGGTTTCAGGCCAGCGCGACATGAAAGCCAGGCAGCAACCCGGCCAATCCGGCATGAGGCGAGGCGCATGCATCGCCTTGATGCTGACGGGCTTGCTCCTCACTGCGTGCGCGGGGCTTGACCGCAAAGTCGAACAGGTCAGCGTCAAGTCGGAAATCAAGGAGCCTGTGACGTCTTTGGCCCTGATTTTTGTGACCCCCGAGTGGGCCAACCAGAACCCGGATCTGGTCAAAGGCTACAGGCTCTCGGGTGTACTCGACAACCGCTTGATGAACCAAAGTGTTGGGCATGCCGCAGAGTTCATGCAGCTCAACGGTGTTCCCGCAAAGTACGCGGGTACGTTCGGTCAGCGTTCCAATATCAGGGGCGTGCTGGGCGAATGGTCCGGCCAGGGTTACAACACGCTGCTGTTTGTTCCGATGGGCTCTACCGTTACCTCCCAGGGCCATGAAGCCCGCAGGGGTTCTACCCGCTACCGCGTGACGCTGTACAGCAAGAAGCTCGTGCCCATGCTGGAGTTTCAGGATGCGTTTTACGCTTCGGCCCCGGACTCGGGTCATGTGGACTTGATGGCGGCGGGCTGGCTCAATGCCTTGATGGACAACGGTTATGTCGTGCGGAAATCCGAAAAACTGGTGGAACCTCCAGTTCGTGATTTCTCGCCCTAGATTCGCGAGAGGCCGTGTGGCAAGCGGCCCCGGCTACGCCTGGCACAGGCCAAACCAGCAGACCACTGTGGCACAGCTTTTAATGGCCTTCGCCGCGCAATAAGTTAATTTTCGGRGACAAAACATGACATACAAAGCCCCCCTCAAGGACATGCTGTTTGACATCAAACATCTGGCCAACATCGAACAGATCGCGCAAATCCCCGGCTTTGAAGAAGCCGGCTTCGACACCGCGCAAGCGGTGCTCGAGGAATGCGCCAAGTTCAACGAGGGCGTGCTGGCTCCGCTCAACCGTGACGGTGACATCAATCCGTCGAGCTTTCAATCCGGCGAAGTCACCACCACGCCAGGCTTCAAGGAGGCCTTCCGCCAATACGTCGAAGGCGGCTGGCAAGGCCTGCAGCACCCGGCTGATTTTGGCGGCCAGGGTTTGCCCAAAACCATAGGTGCGGCCTGCGGTGAAATGCTCAACTCCGCCAACATGAGTTTTGCGCTGTGCCCGCTGCTCAGCGACGGCGCCATTGAAGCCCTGCTCACGGCCGGCTCCGACGACCTCAAGGCGGTCTATCTTGAAAAGCTGGTGAGCGGCCAATGGACTGGCACCATGAACCTGACCGAGCCGCAAGCTGGTTCGGACCTCGCCATGGTGCGCAGCCGAGCCGAGCCGCAGCCCGACGGCACGTACAAGGTGTTCGGTACCAAGATCTTCATCACCTATGGTGAGCACGACATGGCCGAGAACATCGTGCACCTGGTGCTGGCGCGCGTCACCGGCGCACCCGAGGGTGTCAAGGGCATCAGCCTCTTTGTCGTGCCCAAGTTCATGGTCGGCAAAGACGGCGCCCTGGGCGCGCGCAACGACGTGCATTGCGTGAGCATCGAGCACAAGATGGGCATCAAAGCATCGCCCACTGCCGTGCTGCAGTACGGCGACCATGGCGGCGCCGTGGGCTACATCGTCGGTGAAGAAAACCGCGGCCTTGAGTACATGTTCATCATGATGAACTCGGCGCGCTACGCGGTCGGCATGCAAGGCATCGCGATTGCCGAACGCGCCTACCAGAAAGCTGTGGAATTTTCCAAAGACCGCGTGCAAAGCCGACCGGTTGACGGTTCCATCAAGGCCAGCGCGCCCATCATCCATCACCCGGACGTCAAGCGCATGCTGATGACCATGCGCGCCTACATCGAAGGCTGTCGCGCCATGGCTTCTGTCGCTGCTGCGGCGTACGACGCAACGCATCACCACCCCGATGCGGACGTGCGCAAACAGAACCAGGCGTTTTACGAATTCATGGTGCCGCTGGTCAAGGGCTACAGCACCGAGATGAGCCTGGAAGTGACTTCGCTGGGTGTGCAGGTGCACGGCGGCATGGGCTTTATTGAAGAAACCGGCGCGGCCCAGTACTACCGCGACGCCAAGATTCTGACGATCTATGAAGGCACGACCGCGATCCAGGCCAACGACCTGATTGGCCGCAAGACTTCGCGCGATGGCGGCCAGACGGCCAAGGCGATTGCAGCGCAGATCGAAAAAACCGAAAGCGAATTGCTCAGGCAGGGCAGCGCCGACGCGCTGGCCGTGGCCAAGCGCCTGAAGGCCGCGCGCCTGGCATTCATCGATGTGGTGGATTTCGTGGCCGGCAACACCAAAGCCAGTCCCAACGCCGTGTTTGCCGGCAGCGTGCCTTACCTCATGCTCGCGGGCAACGTGGTGGCCGGCTGGCAGATGGCGCGTTCGCTGCTGGTGGCGCAAGAGCAAATCGCGCAGGGCGTTGATGTTGCCTTCATGCAGGCCAAGATCACCACCGCGCGTTTTTATGCTGACCACCTGCTGACCAAGGTGCCCGGCGTGCGCGACAGCATTGTCGACGGTGCAGACAGCGTCACGGCGCTGGCGCTGGATGCGTTCTGATCCTGTACACGCTGCTATTTATTTGATAGCTGCTTGCGCCCGTCAGTAAAGGGTTGTAGCATGTTTTTCTTGAATTCAGAATAATAACGGAGCCACCATGTCCAGACTGCCCGGCGCATTGAACAAGCTGCCTTTGCCCATCATCGGTTCGCCGCTCTTCATCATCAGCAATCCCAAGCTGGTCATCGCGCAGTGCAAAGCCGGCGTGGTGGGCGCCATGCCCGCGCTCAACGCACGGCCTGCATCGCAGCTCGATGAGTGGCTGGCCGAGATCACCGAGGCACTGGCAGCCCACAACAAGGCCAACCCCGACAAGCCGGCGGCGCCTTTTGCCATCAACCAGATCGTGCACAAGTCCAACGACCGCCTGGAGCACGACATGGAAATGTGCGTGAAGTACAAGGTGCCCATCTACATCACCAGCCTGGGTGCGCGCGAAGACATCAACGCTGCCGCCCACAGCTACGGCGGCGTGGTGCTGCACGACATCATCAACAACAAATTCGCACGCAAGGCGATTGAAAAGGGCGCCGACGGCCTGGTGGCCGTGGCCGCCGGTGCGGGCGGCCACGCAGGCGTGAAGAGCCCGTTCGCGCTGATCCAGGAAATCCGCCAGTGGTTTGACGGCCCCCTGGCGCTGTCGGGCGCCATCTCTACCGGCGGCGCGGTGCTGGCCGCGCAGGCCATGGGCGCCGACTTCGCCTACATCGGTTCGGCCTTCATCGCCACGGACGAAGCGCGCGCAGCCGACGCCTACAAGCAGGCCATCGTTGACGGAAATTCCGACGACATCGTTTACAGCAGCCTCTTCACCGGTGTGCACGGCAACTACCTCGCGCCGTCGATTCGCGCAGCCGGCATGGACCCTGAGAACCTTCCCGAAGGCGACGTCAAGACCATGAACTTTGGCGGCGGCGAAGGCAGCAAGTCCAAGGCCTGGAAAGACATCTGGGGCTGCGGGCAGGGCATTGGGTCTGTCAGCAAGGTCCAAAGCGCCGCGGCCTTTGTGGACCAGCTCAGGCGCGAGTACGAGCTGGCACGCCAGCGGGTCTGCGCTTAAGCGTCATCGGTACCCAGAGCAGCGCTGCGCCTGAAACACCCGCCTTGACCACCGCAACCCGACGCTTTCCCGGCATGGATGCCCTCAAAGGGCTGGCCTGCGTCATGATCGTTTTGCATCACCTGGCCTTTTATGGCCCGATGTCGGATGTGGTGCACCCGTTTGCACCGGCCCCGATGGACTGGCTTTACGACTACGGCCGCATGGCCGTGCAGGTGTTCCTCGTCGTGAGTGGTTTTCTGGCGGCGGCCTCGCTTGCGCCGMAAGGTGTGGCCGTGTTCGGTGCACCTGGCTCCCTGATTTTTCGCCGCTACTGGCGGCTCGTCAAACCCTATCTTGTGGCGCTGGCCGTGAGCATGCTGGTGGCTGCGCTGGTCAGGCCCTGGTTCGCGCACCATTCCGTGCCGGATGCTCCCACGGTGCACCAGCTGCTGGCCCATGTCCTGCTGCTGCAGGACCTGCTCGGGCAGGACGCGCTTTCTGCTGGTGTCTGGTACGTGGCCATCGACTTCCAGCTCTACGCCATGGCGGTTCTCATTTTTGCCTTTGCCCGGCGGTTCCAGTTTCAGCCGCATGACGGCGACGCAACACACACCACTTCGGTTTCGGCCCCGCTCGGCGTCAGCCTCATTCTGATGGTCGCCTTGGCCTCGCTCCTGTTTTTCAACCGCTTGCCGGCCTTTGATGTCACCGCCCTCTATTTTTGCGGCTCCTATGCCCTGGGGATGCTGGCCTTCTGGGCCGCAAACCGTCTCGGCGCGCGGCGCAGCTTCTGGCTCGTGACCCTGGCGGTCATGGGTGGGCTGGCCCTGGCGCTTGATTTCCGGGGGCGCCTGGTGGTGGCGCTCGTTACCGCCTTCGGTCTGGCCTGGCTGGCGGTGCTGCAGCCGCAGGCCTGGCCGGTGCAATGGTTGCAGCAGCGCCGTCTGGTGCAGCTGGGCCAGATGTCCTATTCCGTGTTCCTCATCCACTTCCCTGTGTGCCTGCTGGTCAATGCCATCGTGAGCCATTTCTGGCCCACGCAGCTTGCGGCAAACGTGTTGGGCCTGTTGACGGCCTTCCTGCTGTCGCTGCTGGCGGGCTGGGTGCTGTACCAGTCGGTGGAATCGCGACCGATTCCTTTGCGGCCGCGCTGGTTGAGTCGCTTTTATTTGCGTTAAAAAGCAGCTCCTCGCCTTTCTGGACGAGCGCAAMTTGCTATTGAATTAATAGCATTCAACTGGAGCCGGGCTCACCGCCTGAACATCTCCAGCTTCAACACGGCAGGCTCACCCAGCCATGAGGCATGCGTGGTGTGGTCGGCAAGGTCATCGCCGGTGAGCCCGTGCACAAACACATCCAGTCCGTCGCGGTGTTCTTCGAGCCAGGGAATGACGCTGCCGAACGCCGCGCGGTCAAATGCCAGCTGGCAACTCCAGCGCGGGTGCGGCCCCACCTCGCGTTCATGCACACGCCCCACGGCAATCCCGAAAAGCGCGCCAGCTTTTTCGCACAGGGCACGTGCCTGCTCAACGGTGCCGGGCCCGAAATACACGTGGGCGTGATAGCGGGCATAAAGGTTTTCAGGTCGCTGGATCATGGTGAAACGGAAGGGAGGAGAGGGAAGGGAAAATGGAAAAGGGGCGTATCCATCACGCATTGGATGAGGCCTCAGGCATCCTCCAGAAACGTCAGGGTCGGTAGCGGTACATCGGGGTTTTCTTCGCGGACTTTTGCATGCGTCTGCTTCATGCGCTGCTGGCAATGTGCCAGGTCTTTCACCTGAAACAGAAAAAACACCTCTGCTGCGTCTTCCGCGTTTTGCCAGAGATACTTCAGATACATGCCTTGCTTCGCATGTTCATCCGCATCTTTTTCCAGCTGCTGTTTGACGGCGGCCAGCGGCGCGCCGGTGAGTTTTGCCAGTACGTGTGCCATGGGATGTCTCCTGCTTTAAACCCATTATTGCGAGCACTGCTGCAGACATTTGCCAAAGGGTTTTTGTTTGAATATACTGTATTTATATACAGTATTTTTCTGCGGCCCTGCCGGGCACCGCTACCTTCCACCGAATCTTGTTGCCCTATGTCCGACGCCGTCATTCCCCTCCATGCCATCAAGGGCCGGGGCACTGCTACACGCATGCCGCACCGGTTTGAGAAAGACGTGCGCAACGCATGGGACGACGGCTGGGGTACGCTGGAAGAAGGTGTCTCCAGCGAGGCGCCCCGGATCGAAACCACGGTCACGATGGAAGACGCCCGCAGCGCGATTGTCGGCAACGATTCGCCCGATATCTTTTTTGACTACAGCATCAATCCCTACCGGGGCTGCGAGCATGGCTGTGTGTACTGTTATGCGCGGCCCACACACAGCTACCTCAATCTTTCGCCAGGGCTTGATTTTGAAACGAAGATCATCGCCAAGCGCAACATTGCCGAGGTGTTGCGCGCCGACCTGCGCAAACGCAGCTATGTTCCCAAGCTGCTCAATATCGGCTCGGCCACCGACTGCTACCAGCCCGCCGAGCGCGAGCTGCGACTGACGCGCAGCATCATTGAGGTGATGCAGGAAGTGCGGCACCCGTTCTCTTTGATCACCAAATCCAGCGGCGTGGAGCGCGACCTCGACTTGCTGGCGCCGCTGGCCGCTGACAAGCTGGCCGCCGCCTACGTGACCATCACCACGCTCGACGGCGAACTCGCGCGCAAGCTCGAGCCGCGCGCGGCCGCACCGCACCGGCGCCTGCGCACCATCCGCACGCTGGCAGAGCACGGCGTGCCGGTCGGCGTGAGCGTGGCGCCGCAAATCCCGTTTGTGAACGAGGACATGGAGCATGTGCTGGAGGCGGCCTGGGAGGCCGGTGCACGCAGCGCGTTCTACACCGTGATCCGCTTGCCCTGGGAAGTGGCGCCCATTTTCAAGGAATGGCTGGAGCTGCACTACCCGCAGCGCGCCGCGCGCATCATGGCGCGCATCCACGAAATGCGCGGCGGCAAGGACTACGACAGCGACTTCGCCACGCGCATGAAAGGTCACGGCCTGTGGGCCGAGCTCATCAAGCAGCGCTTTGAGAAAGCCTGCAACCGGATCGGCTTTAACCGGCAGCGCATTGAGCTGGACATGAGCCAGTTCCGGCCGCCGGACGCGGCGGGCGCCGAGGGGCAGGGCAGGCTGTTCTGAGGGGTCATGCGTCAGTTCGATGCGAGGGMTATAGTCCAAAAATGGTGTGCGTCACGCCTCATGCTGTTTGAAAATAAAAGGAGTTCATCTTGGCCCTCGAGTGGAAGTTTTCATCGGAAGGCATGGCCGACGCGGACTGGGAAGAGCTGTCGAATCTTTACCGCGTTGCCCCCTTGGGCGACAAGAAGCCTGCGGATCTGCAGATTGTTTTCTCCAACAGCATGTTCAAGTGTTTTGTGTATGACGCCGGCAAGCTGATCGCTGCGGGCCGTGCGGTAGCGGATGGCAGGGACTGCTCCTACATCTGCGACATCGCGGTAGCGCCGGACCGGCAGGGATCAGGTATGGGCAAGGACATGGTTGCGGCGCTGGTGAAGCTTTCCAGTGGCCACAAAAAAATCATCCTGTACGCGGTCGCCGGCAAAGAGCCGTTTTACCGCAAGCTCGGCTTTCGGCGCATGCTGACCGCGATGGCGATTTTTGCGAATACCGAGCAGGCGATTCAGAGTGGTTTGATCAGCGACACCTGATTCTGGTGCCCGGCGCTTCGCTAGCGCAGATAGCTGCGGTTGAGGCGCACTTCGAGCTTCTTCTGCAGCGTTTCAAACGAGGCACTCATCGCCCAGTAAATACCCGCAGCCGCCAGGTACAGCGGAAAGGGCTGGAAGGTAGTGGCAATCACTTCCTTGGTCGCCAGCATCAGCTCGCCCACGGCAATCACCGAGACGAGCGAGGTGTCCTTGATCAGGCTGATCAGGCTGTTCGACAGGCTGGGCACTGCCAGGCGCAGGGCCTGCGGGCCGATCACATAGCGCAGCGTTTGCGCTTGCGTCAGGCCCAGGCTGCGGGCTGCATTCCATTGGCCGTGTTCCACACCGTTGATCGCGCCGCGGATGGTTTCCGACAGGTAGGCGCCCACGTTCAGGCTCAGGCCCAGAATGCCCGCGCTGATCGGGTCGAACTGGATGCCGATGCTGGGCAGGCCGAAATAAATGACGAAGAGCTGCACCAGCAGCGGCGTGCCGCGCATGCAGCTGACATACAGCGTTGCCAGCTGCGAAAGTACCGGCACCTTGGCCAGCCGCGTGACGGCTACCACGGTGCCGATGATGGCGCCGAAGAAAACAGACGCCACCGCCAGCAGCAGCGTCCACGCCGCGCCCTTGAGCATCAGCGGCAAAGCGTCGCGCAGCAACTGGGTCAAGCCTGTCAGGTCCATATAGGTCTCCACAAATAAAAACCCCGGCGCAGAGCCGGGGTTGTTTCAGGCGCCGGCCCAGAAAAGGCGGCGCGCGGCTGATCGGATATTACTTCGCTTGTGCCGTTTATTTGGCAACGGGCGGCTTGCTCACGTCGCGGTCAAACCACTTGGTGGAGATCTTCGCGAAGCTGCCGTCGGCTTGCAGGTCTGCCAGCGCCTTGTCGATGGCGGCCTTGAACTTCGGGTTGTTCTTCACAAAAGGAATGCCGGATTTTTCAAGGTCACCCACGGGCGCACCGGGCTTGAGAGGCAGCTTGGTCTGCTTGACGATGTAGGGGATGAGCAGGCTGTCGTTGAGCGCGGCGTCGATGCGGCCCAGTGCCAGATCCTGCAAATACTCTTGCGCGCCGGGGTAGGTCTTCACGTCGATGCCGCCCACTTTTTTGGCGATGTCGGCGTAGTTGGTGCCCTGGCCCAGGCCGAGCTTTTTGCCCTTGAGGTCGGCCAGCGTCTTGAACTCGCGCTTTTCGTCCTTGCGGATGATCAGCTGCGGGGCGGAGATGGTGTAGGGCTCGGAGAAATCAAAGGTCTCCTTGCGCTTGTCGGTGATGCCCACCTGGTTGATCACCACGTCGTACTTGCCGGCCTGAAGGCCTGCCAGGATGGCACTCCATTCGCTGGTGGAAAACTCGGCTTTCACGCCCAGCTTTTGCGCCAGGGCATTGGCCAGTTCCACTTCAAAGCCGGCGAGCTGGCCGCCTTCCTTGTAGTTGAAGGGCGGGTAGGTGCCTTCGAGCGCCACTTTGAGGGTGCCGCGCTGCTTGACGGTGTCGAGCAGGTCGGCTGCGCTGGCGCTCAGTGCGAGCGTCAAAAGGAGTGTGGAGACGATGGTGGAGGCGGCGGCTTTGCGAATATTCATATTCAACCTTTGCATAAGAGAATTGTTATTGAGATGAATATCGAATATTAAATCTGCCACCACTTTGGTGCATGCGCGGCAGCAAAAGCCCTACGGCGAATCCGGATGCTTCGCGGACGCTGCGCGTGAACTCAGGGCTTGGCGCAGTGGGCGTAGATGTCGAGCGCGGGCTTGTAGATGCTGGTCTGCACATTCATCAGGCCGAGCACCGAGTGAAAGTAGTTGTCGTGGCTCACCGGTGCATCCAGCTGTTGCCTGAGGCACGCGGTGGTCAGCTTGTTGCGCTGCTCAAATTCGGGTGAGAGCCAGGTGATCCAGGGCACGCGCTTTTGCACCTCGGGCGCAATGCCCCAGGGCATGCCGTGCAGGTAGAGGTTGTTCTCGCCCAAGGACTCGCCGTGGTCGGCCAGGTAGAGCAGGGCGGGCGCGCTGCGCGCCTCTTGCGCCTTGAGCCACTGGATGGAAGACGCCAGCAATTTGTCGGTGTAGACGATGCTGTTGTCATAGGCATTGAGCAGGCCTTCGCGGCTGCAGCTTTGCAGCGCATTGTCGGTGCACTCGGGCAGGAATTTTTTGACGGCTTGCGGCGAACGCTTGTAATATGCCGGGCCGTGGCCGCCCATCTGKTGCATTACCACCACCACGCCTTTGGCGCGGCGCTCGGCGGGCAGTGCGGCAATGCGTTCATCAATGCCGTGCAACATCACTTCATCAAAACATTCGCCGCTGTCGCACAGGCCTGGTACTTTGAGCTGTATGGTGTTCACGTTGGGCACGCGGTCACACACGCCTTTGCAGCCCGACTGGTTGTCGATCCACAGCACGGCCAGGCCCGCGCGTTGCAGCACGTCCAGCATGCCTTCGTAGTTGGCGGGCCGCGAGTCATAGCCTTCGCGACCGAAGTTGGAGAACATGCAGGGCACAGAAGCCGCAGTGCTGGTGCCGCACGACCACGCGTTGCGCAGGCTCACGACGTTTTCTTTGGCCAGCAGCGGGTTGGTGGGCCGGCCGTAGCCGTTCAGCGAAAAGTTGGCGCTGCGCGCCGTCTCGCCCAGGACCAGCAGCAACAGCGGCGGTTTGGTTTGCGCTGCATAGCTTGCCCCGAGTTTGGCGTCTTCACCCAGGGGCAACACGATGGATTCATCACGCTGGAACGGTTTTGCCGCGATGGAACCCAGCGCGTAGAAGGAGTTGAGTGGGTTGATCAGGTAGCGCACATGCGTGTAGTTGCGCATGACGGAGGCAATGCTCTGGAAAAACAAAAACACCACTAACACCAGCAGCACGCACGCTCCGGTCAGCGTGGCTGCGTTGGTGAGCATCTGTCGCACTGCGCCTGCACGTCTGACCTTCTGCCGCCACAAAAAGATCATCGGCAGGACCGCCAGCACCATCACCGTGGCCAGCAGTCGCCAGTTCAGCAGGTCGCGTGTTTCGCGCACATCAGTCTGCAGCGTGTTGATCATCATGGTCTTGTCGATGACCACGCCATAAGTCACCATGAAATAGGCGCCGAAAGCGGCCGACAGCAGAAAGACCGTGATGGCGGGCTTGAGTGTCCAGCGCCAGGCCAGCACGCTGAGCAGCGCGGTGGTCGCCAGCGCAATCACCAGCGCCAAGGCGATGCTTATGACCACCGCCTGGCCCCCGGTAAGGCCGGGCAGGCGGGCCAGCTCGCGCCACAAGGCCACATTGCATACCGTGGCAATCCAGAGGCTTGCAATGACCACCAGCCACAACGGCCGCATGCCGGCGTCTTGCCGCACAGTGGTCAGGGGGGCGGGCCGCGATGTGGAGGATGCGGAAGGGGAAGGGCGCAGCGGCATAGCGCTGGATTGTATTGGGGCGGCCTTAATGCAGGCTTAAGGCCTGCTCACGGTCTTCAATCAAGCGGCCACAGCCAGACCCAGCTGCTGCGCATGGTGCCGCAGGTGTTCGGCCATGAAGGTTGCGATGAAGTAGTAGCCGTGGTCATAGCCCGCGTGGCGGTGCAACGCCAGCGGCTGGCCCGCCTTGGCGCAGGCGGCTTCAAAGAGCTCGGGGTACAACTGCTCGGCGAGGAATTTGTCGTCCAGCCCCTGGTCTATGCGTATGCCGCCCGGGTAGGGCGCTGCGGGCATCAGGTTCATCAAGGCGGTGGCGTCATGTTCAACCCAGTTTGATTCATCGCTGCCGAGATAGCCGGTAAACGCCTTGCGGCCCCATGGGCACTGGCTGGGCGCGCAGATAGGTGCAAACGCCGAGACCGATGTGAAAAGATCCGGATGCCTGAGCGCGAGCGTTAACGCGCCGTGACCGCCCATCGAATGACCGAAGATGCCGATGCGGCCTGTGTCCAGCGGTAACGTGTTCGTCAGCAAAGGCAGCAGCTCCCCCGTGATGTAGCTTTCCATGCGGTAGTGCTGTGACCACGGCGCCTGTGTCGCGTCAAGGTAAAAGCCCGCGCCGCGGCCGAAATCCCAGCTGTCGGTCTCACCCGGAGTCTTTGCGCCGCGCGGGCTGGTGTCAGGCGCTATCAGCGCCAGGCCCAGCTCGGTGGCTACGCGCTGCGCACCGGCTTTGATCATGAAAGTTTCTTCGTTACAGGTCAGGCCCGCCAGGTAGATCAGCGCCGGCACCATCTCCCCAGCCATGGCTTGCGGCGGCAGGAACACCGAGAACTTCATCGGCAGGCCAATCTCGCGCGAGTCATGCTGGTAAAAGCGCTGCACACCGCCGAAGCAGCCGTGTTCGCTGAGCAATTCCAGTTGTGTCGTCATGGATGTCTTTCTGTTCAAGGAGGGGCCGCGGGACTGGCTTTGCCAGACCGCAGGCGCAGCGGCCCCCTCGCGGGGCAGGGAGCTACACGAAGTGAGCGACCGTGGGGGCTAATAGACGACAACACCACGAATGGATTCGCCGCTTTTCATTAAATCGAAACCCTTGTTGATGTCTTCCAGCGGCATGGTGTGCGTGATCAGGTCGTCGATATTGATCTTGCCTTCCATGTACCAGTCAACAATCTTGGGCACATCCGTGCGGCCGCGCGCGCCGCCGAAGGCTGAGCCTTCCCACTTGCGGCCGGTGACGAGCTGGAAGGGCCGGGTGCTGATCTCGGCGCCGGCTTCGGCCACGCCGATGATGATGCTGCGGCCCCAGCCCTTGTGCGTGCATTCCAGCGCCTGGCGCATCACCTTGGTGTTGCCTATGCATTCAAAGCTGTAGTCGGCGCCGCCATCGGTCAGTTGCACGATGGCGTCCACCACGTTCTCGGTCTCTTTCGGGTTGATGAAATGCGTCATGCCGAACTTGCGGGCCATCTCCTGCCGCGCGGGGTTGATGTCGACGCCGATGATCTTGTCGGCACCSACCATCTTCGCGCCCTGGATCACRTTGAGGCCRATSCCGCCCAGGCCGAACACCACSACGTTSGCGCCGGCTTCCACCTTGGCGGTAAAGAGCACTGCGCCTATGCCGGTGGTCACGCCGCAGCCGATGTAGCAGACCTTGTCAAAGGGCGCGTCTTCGCGGATCTTGGCCAGCGAAATTTCAGGGGCGACGGTGTAGTTGCTGAAGGTGCTGGTGCCCATGTAGTGAAAGATGGGTTTGCCGTCCAGGCTGAAGCGGCTGGTCGCATCGGGCATCAGACCCTTGCCCTGCGTGCCGCGAATCAGCTGGCACAGGTTGGTTTTGCGAGAGAGACAAAACTTGCATTGCCGGCACTCGGGCGTGTAGAGCGGGATGACATGGTCGCCTTTTTTGAGCGTTGTCACGCCGGGGCCGACGTCAACCACGATGCCCGCGCCTTCATGGCCGAGGATGGCCGGGAAGATGCCTTCCGGGTCGGCGCCCGAGAGCGTGTAGTAGTCGGTGTGGCAAATGCCGGTGGCCTTGATCTCGACGAGCACCTCGCCGAACTTCGGGCCTTGCAGGTCCACGGTTTCAATCGTCAGGGGCTGGCCTGACTTCCAGGCGACGGCAGCTTTGGTTTTCATGGTGTGTAGGGCTTGCGCTTGAAGTGAGTGGGGATGAGGTTCCGTGCGTAGGTCACTATAAGCCAGTCACCATCGGCAAATCTCGACTGAAGCCCTATCTTCACGGGCCCCGATGTTTCATTTTGAGAAAACCTGGGCCTTGCCTCCGGCGCTGTGTAACCGGCCCTATGGCTGGAATATGCTGTCGCGTTGCGGGGCACAGCCTTTACAGCTTGGGTTAAAAGTAAAAAAGCTGCCTGGCCCATTAAATATAGGCGCAAGCAGCTATTAATTTCATAGCATTGAGGTTAAACGGGTGAGACCCGCAACGGCTTGCTCAGCGGCCGGCTTCTTTCAGATACTGTGTCCGGGCGGCGATGGCAGTGTCGGTGAAGTCGGTGAACACGCCGTCAACGCCTGCGCGGTAAAACGCCAGGTATTCGGCCTTGGCATCGCCCTGGTAGTCGCTGGCCAGGCGGCGCGACTCGTTACGGAAGGTGAAGGGATGAACGAACAGGCCTGCTTTGTGCGCATCGGCGACGAAGCTGGTGGCTGGCTGCGAGGTCGAGTCGGCGTCGTTGAGCTTGCCGTCGCGGTTGATGTCGACCTGCTTGCCGTCGGCGCCGAAGGTGCCTTTGGTGCTGATGATGTAGCGCTTCCAGGGGCCGATGCCGTCTGCGTAGGTCTTGATCTCGGCCAGGCCTGCGGGCGTGGTCATGGCATCAAAGAGGCGTTTGTCGCCGGCCTTGGTCCAGTCGTAAGGGCGGTCGCTCGGCACGGCAAAGGTGACACGGCCGGTTTTCGGGTCAATGCCGTCGCCGTCGACGAGCTGGATCAGTTTCGTATTGAGGCCCTTGCTCTTCATGTACTTCAGGCTGCCGGGTTCAAACGACTGCACGTAGATGGGCGCGGTCTTGCTGTTCCATCCGGCAGCATTGATGATGGCGATCAGCTTGTCTTCCATCGGCAGGCCGAGTTCCCGGAAGTAGGTCGGGTTCTTGGTTTCCGGGTAGATCGCAATCGTGCGGCCTGTCTTGATGGATTGGGCCTTGGCCAGGTCCACCACCTCCTGAAGGGTGGGGATTTTGTACTGGCCGTTGAACTGCTGTGGGCGCTCGGCGTCGGTCGAGATCGCGCCCAAGGTGCGAATCTCGGCCAGTGTGAAGTCGTTGCTGAACCAGCCGGTCTGCGTTTCGCCGTCGACCTGGATGGTCTTCTTGCGTGAAGCGAACTCCGGGTGTTTGGCCACGTCGGTGCTGATCGCCAGGTTGGGGTCGTGACGGGTGACGAGCACGCCGTCCTTGGTCACGACCAGGTCCATCTCGATCACGTCGGCGCCGAGTTCGATCGCCCGCACATAGGCTTCCATCGTTTCTTCCGGCACATAACCCGAAGCGCCGCGGTGGGCGATGACCAGTGGCGCCTTGCCGTCAAGGGTGGGCAGCCCTGCTTGAGATGTCGTGCCTGAAGACGAGCAAGCGGTCAGCAGTACGCTGCTGCAAATAAGGGCGAGCAGGCTGCCTTGTCTCACGGCCTGGCGGGTCGATACGGTCATGGGTGTTTCCCGAAGTTAAAGGGCTGATCGTATGTGTCTGATCACGACAGGCGTGTGACAGTGTGTAGCGCCCGGCCATAAAAAATGCCGGAGCAGGTCCGGCATTTTCTGGGGGCACGATCAGGCGCTGAAGAAGCTCTTGAGCTTGTCGGCCCAGCCTTCTTCGCTGGGTGAATGCTTGGCACCGCCTTTTTTCAGCGACTCGTCCAGCTCCTTGAGCAGCTTGCGCTGGTGCTCGGTCAGCTTGACCGGTGTTTCTACTGTGATGTGGCAATAC
>NZ_JBFUCA010000026.1:0-16976 GCF_056405475.1 Polaromonas sp. P1_G4 | reverse complement strand
GGTATTCACTTTCCGCCAGCAGCACRCCCGCCAGAAAAGCGCCCAGGGCCATCGACAGGCCGACGAACTGCATCAGCGCCGCAATGCCCACCACCAGCAGCAGCGAGGCTGCGGTAAAAATTTCAGGTGTACCGCTGTTGGCGATCCAGCGCAGCAGGGGCCGCAGCAGCAGGCGGCCGCCCAGGATGATGCCGACGATGGCCGCTACGATTTTGATAGCTTCCAGCGCACGACTGGTATGCGCTACAGCCTCATTTTCTCCACCGATTGCGCCCAGCAGGGGCAACAGCGCGAGAATCGGGATGGCCGCCACGTCCTGGAACAGCAGGATGGAAAACCCGGCCTGGCCGCTCGATGTCGGCATCAGGTGGCGCTCGCCGATGGCCTGCAGCGCGATGGCGGTGGACGACAGCGCCAGCCCGAGGCCGGCCACCAGCGCTATTTGCCAGCTCACGCCAAATGCCATCGCGACGCCTGTGAGCAGGGCGGCGCACCCCAGCACCTGGGCACTGCCCCAGCCGAAGATGGGCCGGCGCAGATTCCACAGGCGTTTGGGCTCCAGCTCCAGCCCCACCAGGAACAGCATCAACACCACGCCAAACTCGGCGAAGTGGAGGATGTCCTGCACATTGGTAACCAGGCCCAGGCCCCAGGGGCCTATGGCGATGCCGGCGGCCAGGTAGCCGATGATGGAACCGAGGCCGAGTTTTTTGGCCAGCGGCACGGCAATGACGGCGGCGGCCAGGTAAATAAAGCTGTTGGTCAGCCAGGCGGGTGCATGCTCCATAGTTATCGAGCCCCCACGCTTTTCACTTCGTGTGCCTTCGGCGTTACGCTGCCCCTTTCACTTTCAATAGGGGCTGCCTGGCCTTGGGGCGGCCCGACGGCCAGCCGCGCAGCGTGTCCGTTCGGCAAGTCGGCCGCAGCTTCTGGCGCAGGCCGATCCTTCATCGGAACCACGCAGGCGGCACATTGCTCCAGGTCTTCCAGTTCAGGCCAGTCGGGGTAGCTTTGCAGGCGCTGGCGGAAGGTTGCGATGTGATCGGTAACGGTTTGCCTGTCAACGCTGTGGGCGCCGTGCAACACCAGAGGCGGCAAAAAACGCATGCCGCACAGCACGGCGCTTTGCTCGTACGGCGGCAGGAAGGCATCAAAAAAGTAGCGGTTGTAGCCTTGTGGGTGATAGGACGTTTCGGGGCCGCCTGTGGTGGCAACCAGCCACAGGTCTTTACCCTGCAGTGCCCGGCCTTTTGCGCCTTCCTCCTCACCTTCGCCGTAGGCCCAGCCGTAGGTGAGCACGTCGTCCAGCCAGAGCTTTTGCAGCGCGGGCATCGAGTACCAATGCATGGGGTGGAGCAGCACCACCAGTTGCGCGCTTTCCAGGGCGGCCTGCTCTTTGGGCACGTCGATGGCGTAGTCGGGATAGCTCGAGTACAGGTCTTGCACCCGGACACGGGGCAGGGCCTTCGCGGCCTCCATCAGCGGGCGGTTGACCCGTGATTCGCGCCAGGCGGGATGGGCTGCAATGACATAAATATCAGGATTTGCCGTGTTGCCCGCCGATTTATCAGTGGTTGTGAGAACTGTGTCCATGCCGTTACCATAGCGGAAAAGCAAGACCAAGAGTTCCCAGGAACGACAAGTTCCAAACCGAGGAGATTCGCATGCCCGTGGTTGTGATCGCCAATCCGAAGGGGGGCGTCGGCAAAACGACGCTGGCCACCAACGTTGCCGGATACTTTGCCAGCCAGGGCCATGCGGTCATGCTGGGAGACGCCGACCGGCAGCAGTCTTCACGGTTGTGGCTGGGGCTGCGGCCGCCCGCCGCCCGGCCGATTGCCACCTGGGATGTGAATGCAGACCTGATCGTCAAACCCCCCAAGGGCACGACGCATGTGGTGCTCGACACGCCCGGCGGGTTGCATGGCTCGCGCTTTAACGATGTCTTGAAGCTGGCCGACAAGGTCATCGTRCCGCTGCAGCCCAGCGTCTTCGACATCTTTGCCACGCGCACCTTCCTGGACCAACTGGCGGAACACAAGCACGCCGGCAAGATGCAGGTGGGCATTGTCGGCATGCGCGTGGATTCACGCACGATTGCCGCCGACAAGCTGCGCAGCTTCGTCGAAGGGCTGGGTTTGCCGGTGCTGGGTTACCTGCGCGACACGCAGAACTACATTCACCTGGCCGCTCGGGGGCTGACGGTGTTTGACGTGGCACCCAGCCGTGTTGAAAAAGACATGGAACAGTGGCAGGGCATCTGCCGGTGGCTTGACCGTTGAACCTCTGAGCATCGCGCCGGTTTGTCGCTGAGCCGACATGCCGTGCCCCTATGTGTCGCTACAGTGGCGGCATGAAAACCTTTGAAACCCTGGCCGACCTGGCCGCCTGCACCGGCCAGGAAGTCGCCGTCAGCGACTGGATCACCATCACGCWGCAACAGGTCAACCTGTTTGCCGAAGCGACGGGCGACCACCAGTGGATTCATGTGGACCCTGAAAAGGCGGCGGCCGGCCCGTTCGGCGGGCCGATTGCCCATGGGTTCCTGACCTTGTCACTGCTGCCGCGGTTTTTCGAGTCGTCGTTTGAGATTGCCGGCTCGCGCATGGGCGTGAATTACGGGCTCAACAAGGTGCGATTTACCGCGCCGGTGCCCGTCGGCAGCCGTCTGCGGGCACGCATGAAACTGCTGGCGGCCGAGGCGATTGACAACGCCGGCATGCAAATGACCTGGGAAGTGACTGTGGAGCGCGAAGGTTCGCCCAAGCCGGTATGCGTGGCGGAATCGCTGGTGCGGCGATACCCCTGAATGTGCCGCTGGCGCTAGATGCGCGTCAGCTGACTGGCCGGCAGCCAGCCCTCAAAAACACCGATCAGGCCGTTGATGCGTTCGGCCGCTTCCGTCTGGGAATGCGCATGTGCGATGCATTGGTGCAGGTCGCTGCGCAGCAGCCACAGGTCGGAAGGGGTTTTGGCCAGGCTGATCTTGTAGATCACCCGTGAGGTGCGCGGATCTTCGCAATCCTGCAAAAGGGTGCGCAGGCTTTCCTGGATCTGCTCGACCGAGAGCCGGTTGGCTGTTTTGGCGGTGCTGGAAAGACGGGACGTGCTGTTGCCGAAAATACGCTGGATGACCATATTCACTGTGTTTTTCCTTCCAGTCTTGTGGACTGGGCGGTGGGAAGGGATAACGCAGGAAGGGCCGGGTAGTGGCAATCCGCACGTTCGGGCCTGCAGCGAGAACTTTAGGCTTGAAGGATTGAAGTTTAGGGTTTTTACCTAGATCCTGGCAAGGGGGCGCCAGTTCAAAGGTTGGCAAAAGCGGACTTATGTCTCATCCGCGCATGCCGGGCGACCCTGAAAACCCGTTTTGCCGCCAGGCCTCAAACACGGTAACGGCCACGGTATTGGAGAGGTTCAGGCTGCGCTGGCCCGGTAGCATGGGCACTTTGAGGCGCTGCGGTGGCGCAAAGGATTCGCGTAACTCTGGCGCCAGGCCGCGGGTTTCGGCGCCGAAAACCAGCCAGTCGCCGGGCAGGAAGCGCGCGTCGTAGACGCTGGCGGAGCCGTGTGTGGTCATGGCAAAGAGTCGGGCTGAGGGTGGTTGCTCACTTTCAAGGAAGRCATGCCAGCTGGCATGCCGCAGCACCTGGGCGTACTCGTGGTAATCGAGCCCCGCCCGGCGCATGTGTTTGTCGTCCATCGAAAACCCCAGCGGTTCCACCAGGTGCAGGCGGCAGCCCGTATTGGCCGCCAGGCGGATGACATTGCCGGTGTTGGGGGGGATCTCAGGCTCGACCAGAACAATATTGAACATGGCTGGATTGTCGTGCGGCGGGCACAGGTGCGTTGGTAAGGGGCTGTTCCCGCCATGTTGCCCCCGCTCGTAGTTATCTTCCAGTGATCGAGAGTTTGATCGGGGGGTTTTGCCAGCAGGGGCCGCGGGACTGGCTTTGCCAGACCGCAGGTGCAGCGCCCCCTCGGGGGGCAGCGTATTACACGAAGTGAAAAGCGTGGGGGCTTTTATTCGGTCCGCGCAAGGACAACGGCGCCAACATGTGCGGCGCCCGCATCCCGCAAGGACTGTGCGGCCGTATACAGCGAGGCGCCGCTGGTCATCACGTCGTCAACCAGCACCACGCGCCGTCCCTGCAGTTCCCCCGTGCGCAGCGGATCCACCTGGAAAGCCCCTTTGACGTTGGCCAGCCGGTCCTTGCGTTTGAGCTGGCTTTGCGGGCGCGTGTGCTTCACCCGCAGCAGCAGGCTGGCATCGGTTTGGCCCTCTGTGCGTGTTTGCCGGGCCAGTGCCACACACAACTCCCAGGCCTGGTTGAAACCGCGCACCTGCAGGCGCTCCGCCGACAGCGGCACCGGAACGATCCAGTCGCCGGGGGTCAGTTCTGCCATGAGCCCGGCTACGCCCGGCGACCGGGCCAGCAGCTTGGCAAAAAAAGCGGCCCAGCCGTGCTGCTCGCCGAATTTGTAGCCCGCAATCAGGGCTGACCAAGGGTAGGCATAGTGCACCGCGGCAAAGGCGCCGTCCAGCGGTGGCGGGTGGCTGACACAGGCGCCGCAGGGCTGCGGCCCAACCCGAAGGCCCATGGAAAGGTCACCGGGCAAGGCGAGAGCGCAGCGTGGGCAGCGCGGGCCGGCCAAGGCAAACCGGGCCACGCAGGCGCCGCACACCTGGCGCGCCGGCCAGCTGCGGCACACAGCGCACTGGCTGGCCAAGCCGGGGAAGGCGCCAAAGCGGCCGGTCGGCCGGGACAGGAATGTGGCGGGAGCAAGCAGGCGTGTGAACACCGTGTCAATATACTCGCGTACCTTCCCCGCTTGCCTCGGCGGGCCCCGCGCTTCCTTTGCCCTTTTTGCTCCCTTTCATGACCCCTACACAGCGCCCACCCACGCTCGACCCGATCGCCRTCAGCCGCTGGGACCGCACCGCTCCACTGGCCTCGCCGTGGCTTCATGAAGAAGTGGCGCGGCGCATGATGGACCGGTTGCAATGGATCAAGCTGCAGCCGCGTGCGTGGGTGCACTGGGGAGCATTGCGTGGAGGGATCCAGGCGCAGGAAAAACTGGCCGGGGCATACCCAAAATCAAGGTGTTTTGTGGTTGAAAGCAGCTCTGGACGTGCGCAAGAAGCTATCAAAAATATAGCAAAACCGTGGTGGAATCCGCGCCGTTGGCTGGCGGCCCCCATACGCTTTGAGGCGCCACCGGCAGGAACTGCCGACATGCTCTGGGCCAACATGGCGCTGCACGAATCGGCCGATCCGCAGGCCCTGCTGGCGCGCTGGCACCAGGCGCTGAAGGTGGACGGTTTTCTGATGTTTTCCTGCCTGGGCCCGGATACCGCGAAGGAGTTGCGCGAGGTATATGCGCAGCTGGGCTGGCCGCCGGCCGGGCATGAACTGACCGACATGCATGACTGGGGCGACATGCTGGTGCAGACGGGGTTTGCGGAGCCGGTGATGGACATGGAGCGCATCACGCTCACCTATGCGACCCCCGCGAGGCTGCTGGAAGACATCAGGGAGCTGGGCCGCAATTTTCACCCGGCGCGGTTTCCTGCCCTGCGGAGCCGGGCCTGGAAGGCGCAGCTTGAAAGCGCGCTGTCCCGCCATCTCGTCAGGGGCGAAGACGGGCGGTTGTCCCTCACCTTTGAAATCATTTATGGCCACGCGCTCAAGGCGCCGCCGCGGATCAAGGTCAGTCCGCTCAGCGCGGTGTCGGTCGCCGATATGCGCAGCATGCTGCAGGGCCAGCGCTCCGGCGGCTAGGTGCCCGGCAGGTGTTGCGCAGCCGCGCCCAATCCCCGGTGTGGATGGGTTTTCAGAAGGGGCGGCAAGGTAAACCCGGCTACAATTCAAAGCTGAATTTTTGGGTATGTTCCCAAGCCTCATGCGGTCAATGCCCAGCGTTAACCGCAGTTTTTTTGAGGGTTGCCACATGCTGCAGCCAACACCAGCGTTTCGTTTTGCCACCTTGCCCGCACAGGGCGCCCACAGCCACGATGCTGTGCTGTGGCTTCTCAAGCGTCACTGTTCACTCACACCGGCCCAATTGGGCTGGCTGTATGTGTCTTTGTGCGGTGTTTCACTGGGTATTGCCGGATTTTTCTGGCTGAAGGGCGCCACCATGGTGATGCCTTTTGCCTGGATCGAGCTGATAGCGGTGGGGGCTGCTTTTGTGGCGTATGCCAGGCATGCGGGCGACGGTGAAAAAATCGTCCTTCAGGGCGAGCGGCTGGTGGTGGAGCTGGAAACGGCAGGGCGCACGGAGCGGGCTGAATTCAACCGCGAATGGGTCCGGATCGAGCCCAAGGATGGGGATGGGTCGCTGATTGAGGTGTCCGGGCAGGGGCGGTCTGTCCAGGTCGGGCGGCATGTACGGCCAGAGCTGCGGCCCGCGCTGGCCCGCGAGATTCGCATGGCGTTGCGGAGTGTTTGACAGTTCCTGAAAGACTTGTGTCAGTTCAGGTGCGGCAGGAGGGCTTGCCGCTAACTTTATAATCAGCCGGTTAATTTGGTCGGTAATTGAAGCAGAAAAAGTGATCACGATGAACGTAAGCAACACCATGAGCAAAATGACACGGCTTGGCATGCAGCATGCAGGCGCAATTCTGGCATCTGCGGTCGCCTGGGTCAGCACCGCCGCTTACGCCGTCAACGACCTGAAGGGCGGCCCGGCCGTCAATCAGCTGAACCTGCATCCGGCTGCCACCAAAATCGCCGCCGAGCAGCAATGGCTGCACTGGTTCATGATGGCCATCTGCCTCGTGATTTTTGTGGCTGTTTTCGGGGTGATGTTTTATTCCATCCTCAAGCACCGCAAGTCGGTCGGCCACAAATCGGCCAATTTCCACGAATCTACTGCTGTTGAAATTGCCTGGACCATCGTCCCCTTCATCATCGTGATCGCCATGGCCCTTCCGGCCACCAAGGTGCTGGTCGCCCAGAAGGACACCACCGCCGCCGACCTCACCATCAAGGCCACCGGCATCCAGTGGAAATGGGGCTACGACTACATCAAGGGCGAAGGCGAAGGCATCGGCTTTGTCTCCACACTCGACAACACGCACCGCGAAATGTCCGACAACGGCGGCCCCAAGGCCGGCGAAGCTCCCGACAACTACCTGCTCAAGGTCGACAACCCGCTGGTTGTTCCCGTCAACAAGAAAATCCGCATCATCACCACCGCCAGCGACGTGATCCACGCCTTCGCGGTGCCGGCCTTCGGCATCAAGCAGGATGCGATCCCCGGTTTTGTGCGTGACACCTGGTTCCGTGCCGAGCAAGTCGGCGACTTCTACGGCCAATGCCAGGAACTCTGCGGCAAGGAACACGCCTACATGCCCATCCATGTGAGGGTTGTGTCTGCAGCCGATTACAGTGCATGGGTCGCGATCAAGGCCAAGGAAGCCGCAGCCAAGGCGGATGATCCTTCCAAAGTCTGGACGCTGGTTGACCTGAAGGCGCGCGGTGAAAAAGTGTACGCTGCCAATTGCGCCGCCTGCCACCAGGCCAACGGCAAGGGCGCTGGCCCGATCAAGCCGCTGGACGGCTCGCCGATTGTTCTCGACGCAGACCACAAGAAGCAGATCCAGACCGTGCTCAATGGGGCCGCCGGTGGCGCCATGCCTTCCTGGAAGGCGCTGAGCGACACCGACCTCGCCGCCGTGATCAGCTACTCCAAGAACAACTGGTCCAACCAGACCGGCCAGATCGTCCAGCCTGCTGAAATCCAGGCGGCTCGCAAGTAAGCCTCAGGCGTTACCCGCAGATTCCATCATTTCGCCGGCGTGACCTTGCCGGCCGCAAAAGACAAGCTACAGGCACAAGCCACCAAAGGAAGCCAAGATGAGTGCAGTTCTAGACCATCACGATCACGCACATGATGACCACGATCACCATGCCCCGACGGGCTGGCGTCGCTGGGTGTTTGCGACCAACCACAAGGATATTGGCACGCTGTACCTGTTGTTCAGCTTCTTCATGCTGATGTTCGGTGGCGTGCTGGCCCTGCTGATCCGCGCGGAGCTGTTCCAGCCCGGCCTGCAACTGGTCAACCCCGAACTGTTCAACCAGCTCACCACCATGCACGGCCTGATCATGGTGTTCGGCGCCATCATGCCGGCCTTCGTGGGTTTCGCCAACTGGATGATCCCGCTGCAGATCGGCGCGGCTGACATGGCTTTTGCCCGTATGAACAACTTCAGCTTCTGGCTGTTGATCCCGGCGGGCATCATGCTGGTGGGGTCGTTCTTCATGCCTGGTGGCGCACCCGCCGCGGGCTGGACGCTCTACGCGCCGCTCACGTTGCAAATGGGCCCGTCCATGGACGCCGGTATTTTTGCGATGCACATCCTGGGTGCTTCGTCCATCATGGGTTCGATCAATATCATCGTCACCATCCTCAACATGCGCGCTCCCGGCATGACGCTGATGAAGATGCCGATGTTCTGCTGGACCTGGCTGATCACCGCCTACCTGCTGATCGCCGTGATGCCGGTGCTCGCAGGCGCCATCACCATGACGCTGACTGACCGCCACTTCGGCACCAGCTTCTTCAACCCCGCCGGCGGTGGCGACCCGGTGATGTACCAGCACATCTTCTGGTTCTTCGGCCACCCCGAGGTTTACATCATGATCTTGCCGGCCTTCGGCATCATCAGCCAGATCATCCCGGCTTTCTCGCGCAAGCGCCTGTTTGGCTACGCCTCCATGGTGTACGCCACTGGCTCCATCGCCATCCTGAGCTTCGTTGTGTGGGCGCACCACATGTTCACCACCGGCATGCCAGTCACGGGCCAGCTGTTCTTCATGTACTCCACCATGCTGATCGCCGTGCCCACGGGCGTGAAGGTGTTCAACTGGATCGCCACGATGTGGCGCGGCTCCATGACCTTTGAAACCCCCATGCTATTTGCAGTGGGCTTCATCTTCGTGTTCACCATCGGCGGTCTGACGGGTGTGATCCTTTCGGTCGCACCGATCGACACGCAATTGCAGGACACTTACTACGTGGTGGCTCACTTCCACTACGTGCTGGTGGCTGGTTCGCTCTACGCCCTGTTTGCCGGCTACTACTACTGGTCGCCCAAATGGACCGGCGTCATGTACAACGAAACCCGCGGCAAGATCCACTTCTGGTGGTCGCTGATTTCCTTCAACGTGACCTTCTTCCCGATGCACTTCCTGGGCCTGGCCGGCATGCCGCGCCGCTATGCCGACTACCCCATGCAGTTCGCGGATTTCAATGCCGTGGCCAGCGTGGGCGCGTTCTTCTTCGGATTTGCCCAGCTGTACTTCTTCCTGTTCATTGTGGTTCCCACGATGCGCGGCAAGGGCGCACCTGCCAGGCAGAATCCCTGGGTGGACGAAGGCGGCAAGGGCGCCGAAGGTCTCGAGTGGGAAGTCCCATCGCCTGCACCTTTCCACACCTATGAAACACCGCCCAAGCTGGATGCCTCGGCAACCCGCGTGATCGGCTGATTGAACTCAACGGTAATCGCCATGACGACACCCGAACAAAAGAAGAGCAACCTGAAGCTGGCGCTGATCCTGGCTTCGGTCGCGCTGGTCTTTTTTGCCGGCTTCATGGCCAAGATGATTTTCCTGAGCCATTGAGCAGCCAGGTCGACCTCAGTCTCAAACCAGTACCGATGTGATGCGGCTCAAGCGCGAAAACTTCAACATGATGGGCAAGCTGGCCGTGATCGTGCTCGGCATGTTCGGCTTCGGTTATGCGCTGGTGCCCATCTACAAGGCGATTTGCGAGATGACCGGCATCAACGTGCTGGCCCTGTCCGACCGCCAGATCCCTGGTGCGACGCCCAATTTGCCGGCCAATACGCAGGTAGACCGCACGCGCACCATCACGGTTGAGTTTGATGCGAACACGCGCGGCCCCTGGCATTTCAAGCCCGCGCAGAACACGCTGCAGGTTCACCCGGGCGAGCTGACCACTGTGATGTACGAATTCCAGAATGTGCAGGACCGAACCATGTCCGCCCAGGCCATCCCCAGCTACGCTCCCGCGCAGGCCGGTGCGCATTTCAACAAGCTTGAGTGCTTCTGCTTCAGCCAGTACACCCTGGCGCCCGGTGAGAAAAAGCAGTGGCCTGTGGCCTTCGTGATCGACCCGAAACTGTCGAAAGACGTGAGCACGATCACGCTGTCCTACACCTTCTTTGAAGTGGGCGGCAAGACGCCGGCTGCGCCCGTCACGCCCAAGGCAACGACTGCCGCCGTACCACCTGAAAAACAGGCAGGCGCATGAGCATGGCCGCAACCCCCCGCAAACCCTCTTTTTGGCGCACGGTCAAGGCTGTGGCCTGGTCCTTTGTAGGCCTGCGTGCACGCGGCGACTACGAAGAAGACGTGAGGAATTTGAGCCCTCTCCACATCATTGTGGTCGGGCTGATTGCCGTGGTCGTGTTTGTCGCAGTCCTGGTGCTGCTGGCGAAGTGGATGGTCGCGCGCTAAAGCGCGGCATCCTCACAATGCCCCACGGTACAAGTTAAAAGATTATTTGGAAATTCGAGAGAAAAACAGGAGTCGAGCGATGTCATCAGCAACCCACGGGTCAACCCCCCACTACTTCGTCCCCAGCCCATCGAGCCATCCGGTGATGGCATCTATCGGCCTGTTTTTTGTCATCTTGGGCGCCGGCCAGTGGATCAATGGCGCCGACTGGGGCAAATGGTCGTTGGCCTTCGGTATGGTGTGGTGGTTGGTCACGTTGTTCCGCTGGTTCAGCCAGTCCATCGCCGAAAGCGAAGGCGGCATGTACGGCCGCAAGATCGACATGTCCTTCCGCTGGAGCATGAGCTGGTTTATTTTCTCSGAAGTGATGTTCTTCGGTGCCTTCTTCACCGCGCTGTGGTGGGCCCGCTCGCACTCCTTGCCCGCACTGGGTAGCCTGGAAAACGCGTTGCTCTGGCCTGATTTCAAGGCGGCATGGCCGTCTATCGTGCCCGGCGCCACGACATCGCCCGCCGACATCGTCGAAGCATTCACGGCCATGAAGCCGCTGGCAATTGGCGGCGGCATCTGGGCTAGCATCATGGGCTCCCTGCCAACGGTCAATACGGCACTGCTGCTGAGCTCCGGTGTCACCATCACCATCGCCCACCACGCGCTGATTGAAGGCAAGCGTGCCCGCACCATCGCCTTCATGTGGGCGACGGTTGCGCTCGGCGTGGTCTTCCTGTTCGTGCAGGGCTATGAGTACTTTCATGCGTACCACGAGATGAACCTGAAGCTGTCTTCGGGCGTCTACGGCTCGACCTTCTTCCTGCTCACGGGCTTTCATGGCTTTCACGTGTTTGTCGGCATGCTGATGCTGCTGTTCATCACGCTGCGCCTGCACAAAGGCCATTTCACCCCTGAAAAGCATTTCGGCTTTGAAGGCGCTGCCTGGTACTGGCACTTTGTGGATGTGGTGTGGCTGGGCCTCTACATCCTGGTGTACTGGTTGTAAGGGAACCAACAGCGGCTCAGGCCGCTCAACCAAAGGCCGCTTGATGCGGCCTTTGTTCTTTATTCCGCCACTCAGAGTGGCTGTTATTTACCAGCAGGGATGCCGGTGGGCTGGATATAACCAAGCTTCCACGCAATCAGAATGCAAACAAACAGCAACACAGAAAACCCGATACGGAACGCCAGTGCGCGCGCCATGTTGCTGTTTTTGCGTTTGCTGCTTTCGGCGCCTTCACTGCCCTTGCCGCCCCTGAGCATGAAAAACAGTGCGGAGGCCAGGCTGGCAAAAATGGCGATAAACGCCAGTGCGATCAGGTAAGTCATGAACAGGATTATCGGCTCATGACAAGTGCTTTGCACTCCCCTCGCTTCTGGATTCTCACGGTGGCCGCACTGGTGGTGGCCGGCACAACCTTTTCGCTGGGCCAATGGCAGCTGCGCCGCGCCGCGCAAAAGGAAGCATTGCAGGCAGCTGTCGATTCCAAAGGTGGGCTTCCCGCGCTGGATGTGCGTTCGCTGCTTGCCAGCCAGCGCCTCGCTGATGACATTCACCGGCCAGCCATCCTCAAGGGAAGCTGGCGCGCCGAGCACACGGTGTATCTCGACAACAGGCCCATGAGCGGCAAGACGGGTTTTTTGGTGGTGACGCCGCTGGTGCTGGAGGGCAGCCCGCAGGCCATCCTGGTGCAGCGTGGCTGGGTACCGCGCAACTTTGCCGACCGTACACGCCTTCCGGAGGTCACCACCCCGCCAGGCATCGTGACAGTTGAGGGCCGTATGGCCCCGCCGCCTTCCAGGCTCTATGAGTTCCAGGGTGCCGAGGGTGGGCGCATACGGCAAAATCTCGACTTGCCTGCTTTCCGGGCGCAAACCGGCCTGCCGCTGCTGGATGTCTCACTGCTGCAGACCGGTGCGCCCAGCGAAGGCCTGCTGCGTGAGTGGRCCGCGCCCAACCTGGGCGTGGACAAGCACTACGGTTATGCCTTCCAGTGGTTCGGCCTTTGCGGTCTGGTGGTTCTTTTGTATGGCTGGTTTCAGCTGGTCCTTCCTTTTCGTACCCACATGCGCGGCAAACGCCGCGATCAATTGCCGTGACAAACGATACGCCTGCTACCCCTCATACCCCTGATACTCCTCCCGTCCACGCTGCTGCAGCCGGACTGCAAGACCAGCCCCTGGGTCTGACCGTGCATGCCATGCCTGTGCTGGATCAGTCCAGTACGCGCGCGCCCAGCACCGTGGCAGGCCGCTGGAAAATGCTGGCCGTGCTGTTGGTGTGCGCGGCGCCGGTCATCGCGTCTTACGTCACCTACTACCTGATCCGGCCCGAAGGCCGCCGCAACTTTGGTGAGTTGATTGACCCGCAGCGACCCTTGCCGCCGCTGGCCACTCGCTCGCTGGACGGCCGCGCCGGCACGCTGACGGCACTGAAGGACCAGTGGCTGCTCATCAGTGTGGCCGGCGGCGCCTGCGGTGCGCGGTGCGAGCAGAACCTGTATTTCCAGCGCCAGCTGCGCGAGTCCCTCGGCAAGGAAAAAGAGCGCCTGGACCGCGTCTGGCTGGTGGTGGACGAAGCGCCGGTGCGTGATGCCTTGCTCCCCGCGCTGGCTTCGTCGGCGGTGCTGCGTGTGGCGCCAGCTGAACTCGCGAAGTGGCTGGAGCCCGCTGCGGGCCAGCGGCTGGAGGATCATCTCTATCTGGTCGACCCCATCGGCAACTGGATGATGCGTTTCCCGGCCGACATGGACGTCGCCGCCGCCGCCAAGGCCAAGCGCGATCTGGAACGCCTGCTGCGTGCCTCGAGCAGCTGGGACAAAGAAGGCCGGTGAATATGGCCCCCACGCTTTTCACTTCGTGTAATGCGCTGCCCCCCGAGGGGGCCGCTGCGCCTGCGGTCTGGCAAAGCCAGTCCCGTGGCCCCTGCTTGGTTGGATACCTCCAGGGCGTTGCGGGCTCCAGTTTTCATTAATCAATCATGGCTGCGCAAAATCTTTACGACCTGAGTCCCGCCCTGCGCCTGATGATCATGGGGCTGGTGGTGGCGCTGGGGCCTCTGGCCTGGGTTTGGGTGCACAACAAGAATGCGCCGGTGGCGCAGCGTTTGCGGGTGCTGACGCTGGTGACACTGTTCCTCACGTTTGATCTGGTGATCTTCGGCGCGTTCACGCGGCTCACTGACTCCGGTCTGGGATGCCCCGACTGGCCTGGTTGTTACGGCAGCGCGAGTCCGGTTGGCGCGCAGATGCACATCGAAGCTGCGCGGACTGCGATGCCGACCGGCCCAGTCACGCATTCCAAGGCCTGGATCGAGATGATCCACCGCTATCTGGCGACCGGCGTTGGCGTGCTTATTCTTACGCTCGCGGTGACAAGCTGGCTGGAGCGCAAGCGCACACCTGTCTCATTTTGGTGGCCTGCTGTCACACTGATCTGGGTGTGCCTGCAGGGCGCGTTCGGCGCGCTCACCGTGACCATGAAGTTGTTTCCGGCCATCGTCACGCTGCACTTGCTGGGGGGCTTGGTGTTGTTGGCCTTGTTGCGTGCGCAGGCTGTGCGGTATGCGCAGGTGCACGGCGCCAACGCTACGACGCTTTCTGCCGGCTTGCGCCTTGCCGTGATCGCTGCCTTCGCCTTGTTCTGGGTGCAAATTGCCCTGGGTGGCTGGGTCAGCACCAACTATGCCGTGCTGGCCTGCACAGATTTTCCGGGTTGCCAAGGTTCACTCTGGCCGGCCATGGACTTTCGCCAGGGCTTCACGCTGTGGCGCGAACTCGGTGCGGGCCATGACGGCGCCAATATCAGCTTTGAGGCGCTCACCGCCATTCACTATGTGCACCGCCTGGTGGCCTATCTCGTGTTTGCCGTATTCCTCGTCCTCGCCTTTTGCCTGCACCGCATGTCCGCGTATCGCTTGTCCGCGCGATGGTTGGCCGGGCTCATCCTGCTGCAGGCTGTCACGGGCATCAGCAACGCCGTACTGGGCTGGCCCCTGTTCGCTGCGGTCATGCATACCGGCGGTGCGGCAGCCCTCGTCATTGTGCTCAGCGGCGTGGTCTTTTCCAGCCGCAGCGGGACCTTCGCAGCACATGCGTCAAAATTGAATGCCTAGCGACTTCCCATGAACCCCAGTACTCCCTCCGCCGCTCCGGCTTCTGCCTCGCCCCGCGCCTCTTCCAGGTTCGCGCAGTTCTATGCGCTGACCAAGCCGCGCGTTGTGCAGCTCATTGTGTTTTGCGCATTGATCGGCATGGTGCTGGCCGTTCCCGGTATTCCGTCGTGGCCGGATGTCCGGCTCGCGCTGATCGCCTGCGCCGGCATCTGGCTGGTTGCAGGGGCTGCCGCCGCCTTCAACTGCCTGGTCGAGCAGCAAATCGACTCGCGCATGCGGCGCACCGCCTGGCGGCCCACCGCCAAGGGCGAGCTCAGCAATTCGCTCACGCTGTCTTTTTCGGCCGCATTGTGCGCGCTTGGTTCGTGGATTCTTTATGCATGGGTGAACCCGCTCACCATGTGGCTGACTTTTGCCACCTTCATCGGCTACGCGGTGGTCTACACCGTCATCCTCAAACCGATGACGCCGCAGAACATCGTGATTGGCGGTGCTTCAGGCGCCATGCCGCCGGTGCTGGGCTGGGCTGCCATGACGGGGTCGGTCGGCCCGGAGGCGCTGATTCTTTTTCTCATTATTTTTCTCTGGACACCGCCGCACTTTTGGGCGCTGGCACTCTACCGCGTGGAAGACTACCGCAAGTCCGGCCTGCCCATGCTGCCCGTTACCCACGGCAATGAGTTCACTCGGCTGCAGGTGTTTCTCTACACGCTGGTGTTGTTCCCCGCCTGCCTGATGCCCTTCATTTTCAAGATGAGCGGCTGGCCCTACCTCGTTGTCGCTGTCGCGCTCAGCATCGGCTTCAGCTGGTATGGCTTTCGCCTGTGGCGCAACTACTCCGACGCGCTGGCACGCAAGACATTCCGGTTTTCACTGATTCATCTCTCGGTGCTGTTCGCAGCGCTGCTGCTTGACCACTATCTTTAGGCTCCCACCATGAAGTCCCACCGCACGCCGCAGGCTGCCTCACCCGTTCGACGATCTGCTATTAAAACAATAGCTGCTTGCGCACTTGCAGTGGGCGCTGCAGGCATTTTTACTGCATGCGCACCGGACAAACCGCAGTTCAAGAGCATTGACCTCACCGGCGCCGACTACGCGCAGGGCTTCACGCTGGCCGACCACAATGGCCAAGCGCGCACGCTGAAAGACTTTGCCGGCAAGGTGGTCGTGGTGTTCTTCGGCTTCACGCAATGCCCCGACGTTTGCCCGACCTCCATGGCCGAGTTGGCGCAGGTCAAGAAGCTGCTGGGCGCTGATGGCGACAAGCTGCAGGCAATCTTCATCACGGTCGACCCGGAGCGCGATACGCCCGAACTGCTCAAGGCCTACATGGGCAATTTCGACCCGACCTTTGTGGCGCTGCGGCCCACACTGGACCAGCTGCCCCAGGTCGCCAAGGACTTCAAGGTGTATTACAAAAAGGTCGATGGCAAGACACCCGGCAGCTACACCATGGACCATTCCGCCGGCAGCTATATCTTCGACGGCCAGGGGCGCATCCGCCTGTACAACCGCTACGGTAGCGGCGCTGAGGCGCTGGCGTCCGACATTCGCCTGCTGCTCAAATCCTGAGTCGATCCGTCCCGCAGCGTTGCGACCGGAAAAGAAAGAAGCCCGCACATTGCTGTGCGGGCTTTCTTTTAAAACGCGTACCTGCAGGTATTAAGCGTAGGCGGCCAGCACCTTCTTCATTTTCTTCATGGCTGCCACTTCGATCTGGCGAATCCGTTCGGCGCTTACCTTGTACTCGTCGGCCAGGTCGTGCAGCGTCATGCCGCCTGACCCGTCGTCGTTCACCTTGAGCCAGCGCTCTTCTACAATGCGGCGCGACCGTGGGTCGAGATCTTCCAGCGCTGCGGTGATGCCGTCTGAAGCCAGGTTGTCACGCTGGCGCGACTCCATCAGTGCCGTCGGTTCCTGGGTCGCGTCGGCCAGGTAGGCGATCGGGCCAAAGGCGTCTTCGCCGTCGTCGCTCGGGCTTGGGTCCAGCAGCACGTCGCCGCCCGACATACGCTGCTCCATCTCGATGACTTCCTCACGCTTGACGTTCAGCGTCTTGGCCATCGAATCGATCTGGCCTTCGGTCAGCGTGTCGCGGTGTGTCGCCACGTCGGCGTCGTCCTTGAAACCCTGCTTCATCGAGCGCAGGTTGAAAAACAGCTTGCGCTGGGCCTTGGTCGTCGCGACCTTGACCATGCGCCAGTTTTTCAGGATGTACTCATGGATCTCGGCCTTGATCCAGTGCATGGCATAGCTCACCAGGCGCACGTTCTGGTCCGGGTCGAAGCGTTTGACTGCCTTCATCAGGCCGATGTTGCCTTCCTGGATCAGGTCGCCGTGCGGCAGCCCATAACCCAGGTATTTGCGCGAAATCGAGA
>NZ_JBFUCA010000025.1:0-16994 GCF_056405475.1 Polaromonas sp. P1_G4 | reverse complement strand
GGTGTACTGTACGACCGCGTCCATTCGCGCGAGATCGCCAGCTACGGCGGCGTGGTGAACACCATGCCCAAATTTGCGGCTTTTGCACTACTTTTTGCCATGGCCAACTGCGGCCTTCCGGCCACAGCCGGTTTCGTCGGCGAGTGGATGGTTATTCTGGGTGCGGTCAAATACAACTTCTGGATAGGCGGCGCGGCAGCGACGGCACTCATATTTGGCGCAGCCTACACCCTGTGGATGTACAAGCGCGTTTACCTGGGCCCCGTGGCCAATGACGACGTCAAGGCACTCGTCGACATCAACAGCCGCGAATTCCTGATGCTGGCGCTGCTGGCCATCGCTGTGCTGTACATGGGCATCTATCCCAAGCCGTTTACCGATGTGATGAATACTTCAGTGGCGGACCTGCTCAAGCACGTCGCGGCCTCCAAACTGAACTGAAGCAACTACAAAGAATTCAGATGATTGACAAACTCTCCTGGATCACGGTTTATCCGGAAATCGTCCTCCTGACCATGGCCTGCGTGATTGCGCTGGTGGACCTGGGCGTCAAGACGCCGCAGCGTACGCTGACCTACTTGCTCACGCTGTTGACCCTGGCCGTCGTGGCGGCCATGGAGGCTGCCTACGCATCTGGAGGCCAGACCTTCTATGGTTTCGGCAACATGGTTGTCAGCGACCCCATGGGCGGCTGGCTCAAATGCTTTGCCTGTATCACCGTGATGATTACGCTGGTCTATGGCCGCCCTTACGCGGCAGATCGCGACATGCTGCGCGGCGGTGAGTTCTTCACTCTGAGCTTGTTCGCGCTGCTGGGCATGTTCGTCATGATCTCGGGCCACAACTTCCTGGTGATCTACATGGGCCTGGAATTGCTGACCCTGTCCAGCTATGCGCTGGTGGCCCTGCGCCGCGACAACGCCACTGCCACCGAAGCCGCCATGAAGTACTTCGTGCTGGGCGCGCTGGCTTCGGGTTTCCTGCTGTATGGTCTTTCGATGCTGTACGGCGCGACCGGCTCCCTGGACCTCAACGAAGTGTTCAACGCGATTGCCAGCCGCCAGGTCAAGCACCAGGTATTGATTTTCGGCTTGGTCTTCATCGTGGCTGGCCTGGCCTTCAAACTGGGCGCTGTGCCTTTCCATATGTGGCTGCCTGACGTCTACCAGGGTGCGCCTACAGCCGYGACCCTCCTGATCGGTGGAGCGCCGCAGCTCGCGGCCTTTGCGATCTGTATCCGCCTGCTGGTCGAAGGCCTGTTGCCGCTGGCAATTGACTGGCAGCAGATGCTGGGATTGATGGCCATCGGCTCGCTGCTGGTGGGCAATCTGGCCGCAATTGCGCAGTCCAACCTCAAACGCATGCTGGCGTTCTCCACCATCTCCCAGATGGGCTTCTTGCTGCTCGGCCTGCTGGCCGGCGTGGTCAACGGCAACCAGCTCAACACTGAATCCGCCTACAGCGCAGCGATGTTCTATGCACTGACTTATGTGCTCACCACTCTGGGTGCTTTCGGCATCATCATGCTGTTGGCACGGGCAGGGCATGAGTCTGAAGAGATCGTCGATCTGGCCGGCCTGAACCAGCGCAGCCCGTTGTACGCCGGCGTGATGGCCATCAGCATGTTCTCGCTGGCCGGCCTGCCGCCGCTGGTGGGGTTTTATGCCAAGCTGTCCGTCCTGCAGGCGCTGATTTCCTCGCAACAAACCAGCTACATTGTGCTGGCCGTTTTTGCGGTGATCATGTCGCTGGTGGGCTCCTTCTATTACTTGCGTGTGGTCAAGGTCATGTACTTTGATGCACCCTTGGCCCATAACGCCCAGCCGGTTTCTGCGCCGGCAGATGCCAAGGCAGTGCTGGCCATCAATGGTGCGCTCATCCTGATCCTAGGCATCATGCCTGGCGGTTTGATGACCCTGTGCGCGCAGTCCATCAGCAGCATCGTCAAATCACTGGGTAGCTGACCTCTGCCATGACCCAAACTGCTTCAGTCTGGCTGGTCGTGCTGCTGGCCTTGCTGGCAGCCAACCTGCCTTTCATCAGCAATCGCCTGTTCGCGGTCTACGCGCTCAAGTTGCCGAAAAACCTGGCAATCAGGGCTGCAGAGCTGGTGGTCTGGTACCTGGTTGTCGGCGGTCTGGGCTTATACCTTGAGCAGCGGAGCGGTCAGATTGCACCGCAAGGCTGGGAGTTTTATGCCATCACCGGTACGCTCTTCATCACCTTTGCGTTTCCCGGATTTACCTGGCGCTACCTGTTCAAGCACCGCCCATGAGCGCATCTTCCGGTCCTGATCAAGCCGGTGCAATTGCCGACRCGCACCTCGTCGAGACCTGCATCGATTCGGTCGAGATCCTGAGAGGGAATTTCCTGCATGCCTTGCGCGATACCGTCAGGCTGCCCGATGGCAACCAGGCAACGCGCGAATACGTCATTCACTCCGGTGCCGTGATGATCGTGGCGCAACTGGACGACGGGCGTCTGGTGCTGGAGCGCCAGTACCGCTACCCCATGCGTGCCGTGATGGTGGAGTTTCCCGCGGGCAAGCTCGATCCGGGCGAAGGTTCGCTGACCTGCGCACAGCGTGAACTGCTGGAGGAAACCGGTTACACCGCACGTGAATGGGCGAGGGCGGGCGTGTTGCATCCGGTGATCTCGTACTCTACCGAATTTATTGACATCTGGTTTGCGCGCGGGCTGACACTCGGCCATCGCAAGCTGGATGCCGGGGAGTTTCTGGACGTCTTTACGGCAACACCCGCTGAGCTTCTTGCCTGGTGCGCCAGCGGCGAGGTCACGGATGCAAAAACATTGACAGGCGCACTGTGGTTGCAAAACGTGCTCTCCGGGGCGTGGGCTTTGGACTGGCAAACTGCAACACCCTGATCCCCCGGCGATAATCCGGCCATGAAAGTCCTGAATCTCCAATGTGCGCACCAGCATTCATTTGAAGGCTGGTTTGCGTCCGAGGACGACTTCCAGGCCCAGCTGTCGCGCGGCCTGATCGAATGCCCGATGTGTGCCGACAAAAGCATCCAGAAACTTCCCAGTGCACCACGTCTCAACCTGGGTGGCCATGACATCGTGAGCGCAGGCAGCCGGGCTGCTGCGTCTTCACAAGTTGCCATTCCGAACCCGGCGCGGGTCGTCGAAGGCGAGGCCAACGCCATGGCGGGTATACCGGCCGCAAAGAGTCAGGCAGAGCAGGCCGCGTTCCTGAAGGCCTTGCGTCATGTGATGGCGCATACCGAAGATGTCGGAAGCCAGTTTGCGGATCAGGCMCGCCGCATGCACTATGGCGAACTGGAGGCGCGCAGCATTCGCGGCCAGGCCAGTGCGCGCGAAACCGTGGAACTGATAGAGGAGGGCATCGACGTCATGCCCTTGCCTTTGCTGCCTGGGATCAAGGAAACGTTGCAGTAATGACCCCCACGGTCGTTCGCTTCGCGTAACTCCCGAGGCCTTGCAGGCCGCGGCTCGCGAGACGCTTCGCCTCTGTCGCCTGTCCAAACCTGCTCAAGCAGGTTCGGAGCCGCAGGCTCCAGCCCCTAGGGGGCCGCTGCGCCTGCGGTCTGGCGAAGCCAGTCCCGCGGAGAAATAGAGCCCCCACGCTTTTCACTTCGTGTAATGCGCTGCCCCCCGAGGGGGTGCTGCGCCTGCAGCCCGGCAAAGCCGGTTCTGCGGCCCCTGCTTGAAAGGTTGTCCAGGTCGTTGACGCGCAGGTCCCGGCGCTGACCCAGTAACTCAGGGGTACARGCCGCGCAACTCGCGCGTGTGCAGGATTCGCTTGCAGGCCACGATGAAGGTGGCGGTACGCAGGCTGACCTTCTGGTCTTGCGCCACGGCCCAAACACCGGCAAAGGCGTCTTTCATGATTTTCACCAGGCGCTTGTTGATTTCTTCTTCGTCCCAGAAGAAGCTGGAAAAATCCTGCACCCATTCAAAGTAGCTGACGGTCACGCCGCCGGCATTGGCGATCACGTCCGGCAGCACCAGCACGTTGCGGTCATGCAGGATGTCGTCGGCGGCAGGTGTCGTCGGGCCGTTCGCGCCTTCAATGATCATGCGCGCCTTGATGCGGCCGGCATTGGCGGCAGTGATTTGCTGCTCAAGTGCGGCCGGAATCAGGATGTCGCACTCCACGTCCCAGAACGCGTCATTGGCAATGACTTCGGCTTCGGTGAATCCGGCCACACTGCCATTGGCTTCCACATGACGCAGCAGCGCCGGCACATCGAGGCCGGCTTCACGGTAAATCGTGCCGCCATGGTCTTGCACCGCGACCACACGTGCGCCGGTTTCGGCAAACAGCTTGCCCGCCACACCGCCCACATTGCCAAAGCCTTGCACGGCGACCCGTGCGGTACTGATATCAAGGCCAATGTGCTTGGCCGCTTCGGTGCCCACGGTGAACACGCCGCGCCCCGTGGCTTCACGCCGGCCCAGCGAGCCGCCCAGGTCGACCGGCTTGCCCGTGACGACGCCGGTTGAGGTGGAGCCGGTGTTCATCGAGTAGGTGTCCATCATCCACGCCATGATCTGGTCGTTGGTGTTGACGTCCGGCGCGGGGATGTCCTTGTTGGGGCCGATGATGATGCCGATTTCGCTGGTGTAACGGCGCGTCATGCGCTCAAGCTCGCCACGCGAAAGCTTTTTCGGGTCGACGCGGATACCGCCTTTGGCACCGCCGTACGGCACGTTCACCGCCGCGTTCTTGACCGACATCCAGGCCGACAGCGCCATCACTTCAGACAGCGTGACGTCCTGGTGGAAACGCACACCGCCCTTGCCGGGACCGCGCGAAACGTTGTGCTGCACACGGTAGCCTTCAAAGTGCGCCACGGTGCCGTCGTCCATGTGAATCGGCACGTCCACGATCAGCACACGCTTGGGCCGCTTGAGGGTTTCAGCCCAGCGCGCCAGGCTGCCCAGGTGCGGAATGACGCGGTCTACCTGCTGCAGGTAGTTGCCCCAGGGGCCCAGGTTGTCCGCCTGCAGGTAAGACGGAAGCGGGTGAGACCCGGCGGGGGTGGGAACAGAAGAGGCTGCGTGTGACATTGAAAAAGCTCCTTGTGGGATTTCTTGCGGGAAAGTCTGCGGGAAGAATCAATGGACGGAGCTTAAAAGCCTCGGCCTAAATAGTCCAAGGCATTGTTCACCAATATCTATGCAAATAATGCATATCGCTGATTTTTGATGGCTGCTGAAGCTGCGCAACCCGCGTCGTCACACCGTGAACTGCAGCGCCGCCAGCCGCGCATAAACGCCCCCGCGGTTTACCAGCTCGGCATGCGTGCCTTGCTCCACCAGCCGCCCATGGTCCAGCACCAGGATGCGGTCAGCCTGCTGCACAGTGGCCAGCCGGTGCGCAATCACCAGCGTCGTGCGGTCCTTCATGGCCGACTCCAGGGCCGCCTGCACCATGCGTTCGCTTTCGGCATCCAGCGCGCTGGTGGCTTCATCCAGCAGCAGCAGCGGAGCGTTTTTCAGCATCGCCCTCGCGATCGCAATACGCTGGCGCTGGCCACCGGAAAGCCGCACACCGCGCTCCCCGAGAAAGGTGTCGTAGCCTTCGGGCAGGGCGGTAATGAACTCATGCGCGAAGGCCGCCCTGGCCGCTGCACGGGTCTCTTCATCAGTGGCTTCAGGTTTGCCGTAGCGGATGTTCTCCAGCGCGCTGGTCGAGAAGATGACGGCGTCCTGCGGCACGATGCCGACGCGCTGCCGCAAATCGTGCAGCGCCATGTCGGCTGTGCGCACGCCATCCAGTTCGATGCGGCCCGAGGCCGGGTCATAAAACCGCAGCAGCAGCTGGAACACCGTGCTCTTGCCTGCGCCGCTGGGTCCCACGATGGCCACCGTTTCACCGGGCGACACGCTCAGGGAAAAGTTTGTCAGGGCAGCTTGCGCGGGCCGCGACGGGTAGTGAAACGTCACTGCTTCAAATTTGATAGCGCTTCCCGCCCGTGTGACCTGCCCGGGAACCGGATTTGCCGGTGAAATGACGGGTGAACGCGACGTCAGCAGCTCCATCAGCCGCTCGGTGGCGCCGGCCGCCCGCAGCAGGTCGCCATAGACCTCGCCCAGCACGGCCGCCGCGCTGGCCAGGATGATCACGTAAACAACCGTCTGCCCCAGGTGGCCCGCCGTGATGTCGCCCCGCATTACCGCCTGCGTGCCCTGGTACAGGCCCCACAGCAGCGCCGCCGACGTGGCGATGATGATGAAAGCCACCAGCACCGAGCGCGCCCTGGTGCGGCGAATCGCAGTGTTGAAGGCATTGGTGGTTGACGCATCAAAGCGCGCGGCCTCGCGGCCTTCAGCGGTGTAGCTTTGCACCACCGGAATGGCGTTAAGCACTTCGGCCGCGATCGCGCTGGAGTCGGCCACGCGGTCCTGGCTGGCGCGCGACAGCTTGCGTACACGCCGGCCAAACCAGACCGAGGGCGCGACGATCAACACCAGCACCACCAGTACCTGCACCATGAGGTACGGGTTGGTATAGACCAGCATCCCCAGCGCGCCCACGCCCATCACGGCATTGCGCAGGCCCATGCTGAGCGAAGAGCCCACCACCGTCTGCACCAGCGTTGTGTCGCCGGTCAGGCGCGAGAGCACTTCGCCTGTCTGTGTGGTTTCAAAAAACTCGGGGCTTTGCCGCACGACATGCGCGTAGACCGCATTGCGCAGGTCTGCCGTCACGCGCTCGCCCAGCCAGCTCACCATGTAAAAGCGGCCTGCCGAAAAAAGGCCCAGCGCCGCTGCCACCCCAAACAGCTCAAAGAAATGGGTGCGCAGCGCCATCAGCTGCTGGCCCTTGTCCGCCGCGCTGAGCCCGCCGTCAATCAGGCTGCGCAGGGCCAGCGGAAACACCAGCGTGGCAACGGCCGCCATCACCAGGAAAAACATCGCCAGAACAATCCGCCCCCGGTAGGGACGCAGGAAGGGAACGAGGCCGGAAAGGGAGCGGGGCGCGCCCTTGGGCGCATTGGAAAGGGAAGAAGTAGCCATGCGGGGAGTTTAGCCATAAAAGATGTCTGTACAAACACAGCCTTGACAATGTTTGTCTAGGCATGTATTATTCGTGTCCATGAAATCCGAATCCAGCCGTCCGCCAGCTGTCCCAGTTCCCCTTTGTGGGTTGCCGGCCGAGTTTTATTGCGCGACCGATTACGACGCCGGGCAAAGCACCGGTGCGCTGATGCGCCAGATCCTCAACAGCGTCTCCCAGCAGGTCACGCGCGAACTGGAGCCCCAGGGCCTCACCAACGCGCAGTGGGTGCCCATGCTCAAGATCTACCTCGGCAAGGCCTCCACGGTGGCTGAACTCGCCCGTGTGTGCCAGCTCGATGCCGGCTCCATGACCCGCCTGCTCGACCGGCTCGAAGCCAAGGGCTTTTGCCGCCGCATCCGCTCCAGCGAAGACAGGCGCGTGGTCAATATCGAACTGACACCCGAAGGCCGCGAAGCCGCGAAAGAAATCCCTGCGGTGCTCAGCCGTGTGCAAAACGCCCACCTGGCCGGCTTCACGGTCGATGAGTGGCAAAACCTCAAAGGCTACCTGCGCCGCATCCTTGAAACAGCGCAGACCCTTCAAGCCCTTCAAGCAGCGAATGAAAAAGATGACAAATAACAGCAACACCCTTTGCAGCGCGTCCGCTTCTGTCTCGGCTTGCGTTTCGGTGAACCAGGCCGAACACGCTGAGCCGCGCCTGCCGCTCTGGCGCGCCTCTTTCCGTATGGCCCTGGTGGCCGCCGCCAGCGTGGTGGCCGTGGGCCTGATGGCGACCGGCCTCACGGGCTGTGCCGACATGTCGGGCATCGCGCCGCATTCCAGCCTGCGTGACGCGCCTTCGCTGGGCCTGGCTGCCGACACCGCCAGCCAAACGCCGGCCCAGGCGCCGCTGGCCGCCGAATGGTGGCGCGAGTTTGGCGATGTGCAGCTCAACGGCCTGGTCGACCAAGCCCTGCAAACCAGCCCGACCTTGAAGCTTGCGCAGGCCCGCCTGGCGCGCGCACTGGCCGTCACCGAGGTTGCCGATGCCGCCACGCTGCCGCAGGTCACCGGGCAGCTGGACCTGACGCGCCAGCAATACACCGCCAATGGCGCAGTGCCCGCACCACTGGCAGGCTCCATCCGCAACAGCGGTACAGCGCAGCTCGCGGTGAGCTGGGAGCTTGATTTTTTCGGCAAAAACCGCGCCGCGCTGGATGCCGCGCTGGGCACCGCCAGTGCCGCTGAAGCAGACGCGCAGGCCGCACGCTTGCTGCTGGCCAGCAATGTGACCCGCACTTACTTTCAGCTGGTTCGCCTGAACGAGCAGGTGACGGTGGCCCGCCGCACGCTCGCCCAGCGTGAAGAAACCCTCAAGCTGGTGCGCGACCGCGTCGACGCCGGCCTGGACACCCGCCTGGAGCTGCGCCAGAGCGAAGGCGGCCTTCCCGAAGCGCGCCTGCAGCTCGAAACCCTGCAAGAGCAGATGGCCCTCACGCGCAACGCGCTCGACGCCCTCATTGGCAAGCAAAATGGCACTGCAGCCCTTTCCCTTCCGGCGCAAGCAGCTATCAAAAACGTAGCAACCGCCACGGCCATTCCCGCCGACCTGCTGGGCCGGCGCGCCGACATCGCCGCTGCGCGGTGGCGCGTAGAGGCTTCGTCCAAAGACGTGGTCAACGCCAAAACCCAGTTCTACCCCAACGTCAACCTGGTCGCCTTCGCCGGTTTTTCCAGCATCGGCCTCGGTCGCCTGCTTGACTCGGGCAGCCAGCAGTGGGGTGTCGGGCCGGCCTTGCGCCTGCCGATTTTTGACGCCGGCCGCCTGCGTGCCAACCTGCGCGGCAAGACGGCCGACCTGGACGCCGCTGTCGAAAGCTACAACGCCGCCGTGATCGACGCGGTGCGCGATGTGGCCGACCAGGTCGCGTCATCGCAAGCCATCACGCGCCAGCAAACCGAGCAGCGCGCCGCGCAGGAAGCCGCGGAAGGCGCCTATGACATCGCCGTGCAGCGCTACAAGGCCGGCCTGGGCACCTACCTCAATGTGCTGACCGCCGAAACCAGCGTGCTGGCACAGCGCCGTCTGGCGGTAGACCTCTCGGCCCGCGCGCTCGACACACAGGTCGCGTTGATACGCGCCCTGGGCGGCGGCTACGGCAATCCCTCGGCGCAGGCGCCGCAAGCGCAGGATGCTACAAAAACAATAGCTGCTGGCGCTCGTCCTGATTGGGCTACAGCCGGTTTTAATTCTGAAAAATTGCCCGCAGCGCATTAAGCGCCGGCCCAAACGCAAGTAACGCATCGTTCCGAATCAACCAACACCTGACACCATCATGAGCGACACAACATCTACCAACTCCCCAGCTTCCGACGCACCAGCACAACCGCCCGCAGGAAACCCCAAACGCAAAAAGGCGTTGACGGCGCTCGCGGCCGTGGTGGTCGTTGCAGGGCTGGGTTGGTCTGCCTATGAATACCTGGTGGCCAGCCATTACGAGTCCACCGACAACGCCTACGTGCAGGGCAACGTGATCCAGATCACGCCGCAGATCGGCGGCACCGTCATGGCCATCATGGCCGACGACACCGATTTCGTGAAAGCCGGCCAGACGCTGGTGCAGCTTGACCCGGCCGATGCGAAGGTTGCGCTGGAACAGGCCGAGGCCGCACTGGCCCAGGCCGTGCGCCAGGTGCGCACGCTCTACGCCAACAACGGCACGCTGGCAGCGCAGATTGCCCTGCGCGATGCCGATGTGGTCAAGGCGCAAAGCGACATCGCCCGCGCCAGCGACGACCTGAATCGCCGCCAGTCGCTCACCGGCAACGGCGCGGTGTCCAAAGAAGAACTCAACCACGCGCAGACGCAGCTGGCCACCGCCAAAAGCGCGCTGGCTGCGGCGCAGGCCGGTGTGGTCGCTGCACGTGAGCAACTCACCAGCAACCAGGCACTGACCGAAGGCACCAGCGTCGAACAGCACCCCAGCGTGCAGGTTGCCGCCGCCCGGGTGCGTGAGGCCTACCTGGCCACGCAGCGCGCCGCGCTGCTGGCGCCCGTGGATGGCTATGTGGCCAAGCGCACGGTGCAACTCGGCCAGCGTGTGGCCGCCGGCGCGCCGATGATGTCCATCATCCCGCTCAACCAGGTCTGGGTCGACGCCAACTTCAAGGAAGTCCAGCTGCGCAACATCCGCATCGGCCAGCCCGTGACGCTGGTAGCTGACCTGTACGGCAAGAAGGTGGAATACAAGGGCAAGGTGGCCGGCCTGGGCGTCGGCACCGGTGCGGCTTTCTCGCTGCTGCCCGCACAAAACGCCACCGGTAACTGGATCAAGGTGGTGCAGCGCGTTCCGGTGCGCATCGCGCTGGACGCCAAACAGCTTGCCGACAACCCGCTGCGCGTGGGCTTGTCGATGGACGCCGAAGTGGACGTGAGCAGCAAGGAAGGCAAGACCCTGGCCGATGCGCCGCGCGACGCTGCCCTGGCACACAGCCAGACTTACGGCACGCCTGACGACGCGGCCGACAAGGATGTGCAGCGCGTCATTGCCGCCAACACCGGCAAATCCGTGAAGCTGGCCAAGCCCGCCGTCGCAGTCAGGCCGGCCTTGCCGCAGGGCGGCGCTGTTTCGCCCGCCCAGGCCGGCGCCGATGCGCAGCGCCTCGCGTTCAGCCACACGCTGTCGCTGGCTGGCAACCGCGTGGCRCCCTAAGCCACAAGCCTCACACAACCCGCAACCCGCACTTCCAGCTCGCGCAACCGCAGCGATTTCCCGTAGCGGTTTCCACCAGCCCCTTATTCGCAAGGCTTTCATGGCTTCCGCACCTGCTCCCGCCCCCGCCTATGTCCAGCCGCCGCCGCTGACAGGCTCCGCCCGCCTGTGGGGCACGCTGGCCCTGTCGGCCGCGACATTCATGAATGTGCTCGACACGTCCATCGCCAACGTGTCGTTGCCCGCGATTGCCGGCGACCTGGGCGTGAGCCCCAACCAGGGCACCTGGGTCATCACCAGTTTCGGCGTGGCCAATGCGATTGCCGTGCCGCTCACCGGTTGGCTATCGCAGCGCTTCGGCCAGGTGCGTCTGTTCACGGCCAGCGTCATGCTGTTCGTGCTCACGTCGTGGCTGTGCGGCCTCGCGCCCAACATGACCACGCTGATTTTTCTGCGCGTGCTGCAGGGCCTGGTGGCCGGGCCCATGATCCCGCTGTCGCAGGCGCTGCTGCTGTCGAGCTACCCGAAAGCACTGGCGGGGCTGGCCATGGCGCTCTGGTCCATGACCACGCTGATCGCGCCGGTGATGGGGCCGCTCCTGGGCGGCTGGATCACCGACAACATTTCATGGCCCTGGATTTTTTATATCAATATTCCCGTCGGCTTTGGCGCTGCCTTCATCACCTGGAGCATCTTCCGGAAGCGTGAAAGCGTCACGCGAAAGCTCCCCATCGATTCAGTGGGTCTGGCGCTGCTGGTCATCTGGGTCGGCGCGCTGCAGATCATGCTCGACAAGGGCCAGGAGCTCGACTGGTTCCATTCCGGTGAAGTGATTGCGCTCGGCATCATCGCGCTGGTGGGCCTGATCGCCTTCGTGATCTGGGAACTGACGGAAGAGCATCCGGTGGTCGACCTCACGCTGTTCAAGAAGCGCAACTTCTGGGCCGGCGCGCTGGCGCTGTCGGTGGGCTACGGACTCTTCTTCGGCAACGTCGTATTGCTGCCGCTGTGGCTGCAGCAATACATGGGCTACACCGCCACGCAGGCCGGCATGGTGCTGGCGCCTGTCGGCGCCTTCGCGTTGCTGCTGTCGCCCGTCGTCGGCAAGAACATCGCGAAAGTTGACCCGCGCCGCTTCGCCGCGTTTGCCTTCATGGTATTTGCGCTGGTGCTGTGGATGCGGTCCAACTTCAACACCCAGGCCGACTTCCGCACCATCATGATCCCGACCATCATCCAGGGCGTGGCCATGGCCTTCTTCTTCATCCCCCTGGTCACCATCACGCTGTCGGGCATTTCGCCCGACAAGATTCCCGCGGCCTCCGGCCTGTCGAACTTCGTGCGCATCACGGCCGGCTCCTTCGGCACCTCGATTGCCACCACCATCTGGCAAGACCGCGCCGCCATGCACCACGCGCAGATCAGCGAATACGTGAACCAGGGCAGCACCGCCACCAACAGCGCCCTCACGGGCCTCGCCGGTGCCGGCCTCACGCCCGACCAGGCCCTGGGCACCATCAACCGCCTGGTCGACCAGCAGGCCTACATGCTGGCCGCCAACGACGTGTTTTATGCCTCCTCGCTGATCTTCCTGCTGCTGATTCCGCTGGTGTTTTTGACGCGGCATACCAAGGCGGGAGCGGGGAGTGCGGACGCCGCTGCGGGCGCGCACTGAGGCCTCTGCGTGGGGTTGGAACGAGGGCGGCGCTTTGTGCACCGCTTTTTTTTGCTATTAAATCAGTAGCTGCTTGCGCCTGTCTGCATTGGTCTACAGGCCTGTTTCGTATCTAAAAAGCAGCCCCCAAGTGCTCAAAAGCAAGGGGTTTTGGCGCTGCCACACTTTGCAAAGGCCCGCAGCCTCCTCCAAAGCTAATTTGGGCCTCTTTTTAGGTATTAAAATGGGCTGAAGCCCAAACGGAATATGCGCGAGAAGCTATCAAATCAATAGCGTTTCAGGCGAGCAGGGCGTCCAGCGGGCTGGCGGTGCCGCCAGCGGCAACCTTCCGCACATGGGCGTAAATCATCGAGGTGCAAGGCGCAAACGGATATGGGCTCTACCTTGTGTTCCGATGTCGCGCGGATGCGTCATGTGGCCGTTGCGGCCATGCCATCGGACAAAAAAACGGACCCAATACAGGTAAGTTTTCTCAGTGCCAAGGCCATAGTGCAAATACCGAACCCGCTCCCGGACCTGATCCAGCAAGCGGGCAGACTGCAGTGGAGGATTGCGGGGTTTCACAGAATTTTTATGCCTGTATGAATTTACAGTATATTTCTTCGAGGCCCAGCATGCAAGCGGCTTACAGAGGGTTTTTATGTCCAAATTAGATTGCAACCGCCAGGTTATACGGCAGGTTTTGCGGCATACATTACGTTAGGCGCCTCATGAAGGTCAAAGCTCTCGCAGCCTTTCAGGCATCCTTCCCCATCGATTCAGAATACGACCATCCAGATGGTTGTTATCTCGCCCGAAAGATCGAGCAACACTTGCGAACCTTCCTTCCGATCGTGGAAGAATTCGACAACTGGCGCGACTGTGGTTGGTACGTTCCGTGTACGGTAGAAGGCAGTCGGGTTTGGGTATGCTTTGCGCGCTACTTTGAAGGTGAAGCATGGCAGCTCTTCATCGAACCAATTGGCCTGCCTAGCTTTGTCGGCAGGCTGTTCGGCAAGCGTCCACCTCCGCGTACCGCCGCCATTCAGCGGCTTGCTATCGAAGTTGATCGCGTACTTAAGAATGAACCCACAGTTTCAGAGGTCACGTGGGCAATCAATAACGATCCGCGGCGTGGTGGAGCGTCCAGCCCTGCCTCTCTACCTTGGCCTATCGATGCCGGCGCCTAACCCTTCCATCGAGGGGATGCCCAGAAGGCTACGCCTTTCGGTCACCCCTCATGTCAAACGTTATAGCGCATGAGAAACATCGTCCTTCTCATTGCTCTTTGCGGAGTTTGCGGCTTGTCCGCTCTTGCCCAGAAGGCGCCCTCGGTCGTCACTTCGACTCAGATCGAGGAGTACCAAGCAAAGGGCGAGGCGCAATGTGTTGCGGCCGGGCGCGCTGACGGTCGTCGTCCCGCTGCGGCAGTGAAATCGTATTGCGAGTGCGTATTCGACGCGTTGAAGGAATCGATGACATTCATTGAGTGGAAGGAGGCTTACCAGCTTTCCTTTGTTGACCCAGAAGCCGAATGGAGCGTGTTCGACAGACGGACAGATCGAATTGCGCCGCGGTGCGCGCGGAGGACGCTGTAGTATGTCTTCAGCGATGGAGCGCTCTAACCTGTCAATCGACACGGACCCACAACAACAGAAGGCGGCTTCGCCGCAGGCGTCGTGGCACGGTCATCTCCGACGTTAGACATCGGCATGCAGGCAGGGTCTCAACGTGACGTGGCAGAAATCGGGCGACTGGCCTACCTCGTCCGACTGGTCGCGGGGTTAGCCTTCGCAGCAGTTCTTTACTTTCTGACAGTTCTAGCTTTCATGAACTCTGCCGGTTCCTCCGTGCTTGTGTTGGTGCTGCTCGCTGTAGCCGGCGTTCTTGTGAACGTGGTGGGCCTTACGTACGTCATGGCCAAGTTCGTCCTGGTTCCGCGTCTGCGAGACGCGGGCTTCTTCGGCCCCCTCATGTGGTTGATGTTGGCCCTTTGCGTCTTTCCCGCAACAGCTCCGTTCTTTGTTCTTGCCCTGACTTTGATCCCCAGCGGGTTCGTGCGAAGCTAGGGACCGATGTCTAACATGCCAATCGACGCGGACCCACAACAGCAGGAGGCRGCTTCGCCGCWMRTGTTGGTGGCCCGGTCATTTTTACGTTAAACGGCAGGCATGGCAGCATTCAAGCATCACAGCGCTTTCCCAAAGGAAAAGGACATTCAAGGGCGCCTGTACCCGCATGTCTGCTTTCATTGTAAGAAGTCTTTTAAAAAGCCCATTAGTGAGGCACCAAGGCTTTGCCCGCAGTGCACAGGCGAAATGGTGAGGCTCAGTCGCAAATTCTCAGCACCTGCCGCAGTTGACACTCTTCAATGGAAAAAGGTGCAGCTTTTGGTGGAGCACGGCTTTCTATTTCAGTCGGTTTATGAGCCAACGGAATCAGGCGGGCGGCAGAAGACAAGCTATCCGGAAACATTTGAGCAGGCGAAAGAGTTTGTTGTTGCCTTTAAGTCGCAGGCGGTGAATCGTGCCGCTTAACATTTCGGCCCACGCGGACACTCAGCAGCAGATAGCCGCTGCGCRGCGCTTGCTGCGTGCCGGTGGCCTCCAACGTTAAAGGGCAACGCGCTAATGTTGTCCATCCACTCCACATCGTCGAACCGTGAACTCCGCATCAGTAGGGGGCAAGGCGGCTATTTCGTCGTTGAGATCGTGGGTCACCGCGTCACGGCCCTTACGGAAGTCTGGATAGACGATGACGCCGTTCACCTCGGGCGCTTCTTCGTTGATCTCGGGGCGAACAAACGGCCGTGGAAGGGCACTCGCGAGTGGCAATCACTTGAACAAGATCTCAAATTCTCCGTTACTTGCAACGCGCTCGGTAATGTCACGTTTGACATACATCTCTCTGGAATGCCGGGCGCACCGGAGGAGTGGAGCGTACGGGTTGGACTGGACACGGAGCTTGGGCAACTCCCAAGAATCGGAGAGGAAGCGGAGGATCTGTTGAATGCCAAGGACACCCTTTAACATGACGGTCAACACGGACACGCACCTGCAGAATGCCGCTATGCGGCAAGTTGTTGCGTGTCGGTCACCTTCACGTTAGACCGCACATGAAACAGAGAATCAAGTGCAACGGTGTGCGTTACAGGCAAGGATTCATTGAAGTCGTGCCCGGCATTCATCCACATCACGTCAATCTCGAAGTCTGGAACGTGCATCCCGATCTAGACATCAGCCAAAGTTCATTGGAATCTCAGTCAATCCCGGACGAGGCTATCGTCGCAAACGTCGAAATCGAGGTTGATCTTGAGAGGGCCAAAGCACTTGTCAAGGCTCTTAACGCTGCCATCGAGGCGGTCGAACGAGCGGACAGTGTGCGGTCTAACCTTTCCTTCAAGCGGACGCCTGACGGCGCCGCTTAAGTCAAACGTTAGATATCCACATGTCCGCTACAACGATCATTGCAATTGGGGCCATTCTGGCCGTATTGGCTTACGTCTTCGTCTCGGCGAACAGAGCAGGCCAAGTGGCAGTTCCCGATTTGCGCGTTCTGTCCCAACTGAGGCAAGTTGGCTCCAAGCTGAATCAACCGCACAAGGTCGACTTTTTCTTGCATTTGCCGTCGCAAGATTCAGCAGACCGCGTGGCAAAAGACCCATCTTTCCACGGATACGACGTGCAGGTGAAGCCCGGCGCGCAAGACTCATCCGAGTGGCTTGTTCAGGCGAGCAAAACGATGGTTCCAGATTTAAAGGTCCTGGTAGAGATCCGGGAACATCTTTCAGCTTTAGCCTCGGCAAATGGAGGTGCGTACGACGGCTGGGGCGCCGAGGTGGTCCGGTGACCGCAACATCTAACCCGGCACTCAAGCGGACGGTCGTATCTGCCGCCGCTTACTTGGTACGTTAGGCCGCTACATGCCAGACATATTTCACTTCATATCAGAATACTTCTGGTTAGCTCTTCTCGGGTTTGGAGCATTCAACTATTGGAAAGCACGTCGCGATATTGAAAACATGGGCAGTGTTGAATCTGCGGCCGAAGGGGTGAACTATCTGAGACGCTTTGCCATCGGCGCCAATCTACCGTGGGTCGTCATGGGTCTTGGGTGTGTGTCTGGCTACACTCCAACGGTTTGGCACTATTTCCGTCCACAAGACGGCAATCCCTTTGTCATTGCCTGGTTGACGGTAATCCTATGCACGGCGTCTGTTTATGCTTGGTGGGTGTTGTTTGCGGGCGGCGCCGAAAAGGTTCAAGAGTTCAACCTGCTTAGCTCTATCGGACAGCGCACATTCAAGCAAAAATCCCCCCGGTCAATCAAGTTGCTCGCAATCCTCGGGGTTTTCATGGTTCCGATCTGGGTGCTACTCGTCGTGGTTCAGAATGTACCGTTGCCAAAATGACGCACCCTAACTGGTCAGTCAACCCGGACGCGGAGCCTCTGCTGCCTTCGGTCGCACCTTGCCGTGGCCGCCGGTTACGTTCACGTTAGGTATCCGAGCAACAGTCGCGCCTTCAAAGGAAATGCCATGAATGAAGTTGTGTTTGGTCTTCTTGTGGTCCTTGTCGCCATTGCCACCGCCGGGTTACGCGTCGCCAATCAATATGAACGCGCCGTCGTATTT
>NZ_JBFUCA010000024.1:0-17014 GCF_056405475.1 Polaromonas sp. P1_G4 | reverse complement strand
GGCATTGAGCGATGCCAGCGTCTTCTCGGCCAGTGTCATGCCGCGCTCAACGGTTTGAGGGGTGGTTTTGCGCGCTTCGCAGGAACGCCCGGCATGGACAGTTGGGGCGGCGCCCAGGAAAAAAGCAGCCAGCAACAACGGCAGGACGACTCGAGTGATTTTCATGGGGTACTCCGCCTTATTGGGTCAACCGCTCGTTGTGCAGCAGCGCGCGGCCTAGTGCATTGGGAATAAAGGCAATGGCCTCTCCGGCCGCCGACAGCACCACCCCGGCGCTTACCACACTGACCACCACGGCGGTGCCGACGACCATGGAAACACCGGCAACGCCCCGGCCGACCACCTCGATGCTGGCGCGGGCACCGTCGGAGCCGCGCTCCAGCACGTACACCGTTCCCCTTGCCGTGCTCTCCACCGTTTTGACCACCAGCACCGTACCGGCCGTAGACAAAACCACAGGCACAGCGACGACTGCACCCACCGCGGCGCTGGCCGTGACTACGACGGAGGCTACCGGCAGTGCCGAGACGGCACTGAGAGCGGAAGCCTCGGATTGGGCTTGCGCATTAAAAGATGCCGTAGCGCCCGCCAATATTGCGCAAACAGCTATTAAATATGTAGCAAATGATTTTTTCATGATGCGTTCCAGAAGAAGTGTTGTTACTTATTCGCTGGCCGCGTGACCGCGGGGCCCGCGGCCCATACGGGCTTCGCTCAAGTCGGCTTCGTGCCGGTCGCGCAGGGTTTTGGCCAGGGTAAAGCTGCAGGTGATCAGGTAGAGCCAGCTCACGCCCAGGAAAGCCTTGTAGGTTTCATTGATCTCCATGCGCCACAAACCCCAACCCGTCAGCGACATCGCCAGGAAGAAGCCACCCCACACCACCAGCTTGAACATTGGGGTGTCCGTCAGCCGGCCTTCGGCCCGGCTTTGCTCCTGGTCACGCACATACTTGGCCAGCACGAAAGCGGCCGACAGGCAGAAGAAATACCCCATGATCATGAAAGCGCGGTCCAGGTCCTTGCCGGGCAGCCAAGACAAGCCCACAGCGCAAAGGAAAACTGCAATCACGAACGAGGCCCACACCTGAACCTGCCAGGGTTTGGAGTCACGGTGTATCAGCGTCTGCATAAAAACCTTGCGGTTGTTGAGGTGCCACTACTGTGCGGGCCAACGCTGCAAAATCACGCGAATAACGATACAGATCCTCAACAATGATCGAAGAGTATCGAATTTTGATACTTATTCAAGGAACCGGTTCAAGGATGTCTTAGCGCCTCCGTCATGCGCATATTGAACAAGGCCGGATCCTCAATTTGCGGAATATGACCGACGCCAGGCAATACCAGCAGTCTTGATCCGGCGACCAGGCGCTGCAGGGTTTCGGCCTGGGACAGCGGCGTGATCGTGTCCTCTTGCCCCCAGACCAAGGTCAGCGGCATGGGCAGCTCGCGGAAACCTTCAGGTTTCTCGCTCAGGGACTTGCCGCTCTCGCCGGCAAATTGCGCGGCCCAGTCGCCCAGGCTGGCGGTGAAGCCGTCCAGCACGAAAGGCTGCCGATAAATTGCCGTGCGCGAAGGCGTGACGACCTCCTTGCGAGCCACGAACTGGCGCAACCAGAATTCGCTGAACAAGGGCTGAGTGCCCACCGCGGCAATCAGTGCGGTGCGCAGCGGGCGAATGCCAAAGAGGCTCGCCGCCACGCCGCCGCTTTTCGCTGGTGCGGGATATTCCATCAGGCCGATTGCCGCGTCGACCAGGATGAGATGGCGCACGCGGTCGGGTTGCAGCATGGCGGCTTCGGCCGCGGGCCCGCCGCCATAGGAGTGGCCCAACAGCGTAACGGGCCCGAGCTTCAGCGCATCAATCAAGCCGATGATGCGGCGCGCCTGTGCGTTGCGACTGTAGTCGCGCGCAGCAGGCCGCGTGCTGAAGCCGAAGGGCGGCAGGTCCACCGCAATGACGCGATAGCCGGCGGCCGCCATGGCCTTTACGTTCTGGTCCCAGGTGCCGCTCCATGCGCCGGTGCCGTGGGTCAGTACCAGGGGCGGCGCGGCCGGGTCGCCGAATTCCTGCACATACAGGTCCACGTCATGCGCATGCAGCCAGCGCCCTTCCCTGGGTGCCGCCTCACGCGGGCTGTGGTCCTCAACCCAYAGCATGCGGGCCCAGGAAAAAGCCACAACCAGCAACAGGCAGGCCACCAGCGCCATGAGTACGCGCCACGGATAAAAAAGCCAGGTGCGCCCTGGCTTCTGCTCTCGCCGCTTAATAGTCAAAAATGTGCTCCACCTGCAGCTTGCCGGCTTGCCACTGGCGCAACGACTCGGCCAGGTGTTTGACGGGCACCGTCAACACCACCCGCTGGGTGCCGGGCCGGGTGATGATAGGTTGCCTCAGCAGTGGCGTGGCGGGGCTGGTGGGTTCCCAGGTGCCTGGCGCCAGCACGCTGACCAGGATGAATGAGTCATTGCCTGCGATCTCGCTGAAATTGACGCCTTGCACCGCCAGCGCCTGGGCATAGCGCATGAATGCCTCGTAGCGGGGGATGGTGACCAGGGCCGAACCGTCGGATGTCGGCGAAAGCACCTTCAGCTCCGGCAGCGCGGTGTCGGCCCGCGGCACAGGCTTTGCCACCACGGCAGTGACCGGCAAAGGCGCATCGTAGATCGTCTGCGTGCCCAGCTTGATCAGCCGGGCATAACCCGCCTTGACCAGGTATTCGGTCGTGAGGGCAAAGCGGCGTTCCCACTTGCGGACCATGTCAGGCCCAATGAGAGGCACATCGCGCCAAAGACCTGCCAGCGCCTTGTCGAAGTCATACAGGTACCAGGGCTCTACGCGGATAAACCGCACATAGTCCTGTGCAACGCTGGCCGCATGCCTGTCCTCGGGCGTGGTGCGGCCGGCMAGTGATTCGGCGAGCCGCCCGACGAGCGTCTCATAGGCCGACTTGAGCGCATATTCCACCGTCGTGCTGGTGCCTATCACCATGATCATCAGGTGATAGCCGGGGTTGAGGTCGAGCCCGCGGCGGCGCGTCTCGTCAAAGACGGCTTTGTAGCTTTCCCAGAACTGGCCGATGTGGCCATAAAAAGGAAAGCGGCTGGGCGCACTGGTACCTATGAACTCACCGTACTCATAGGGGCTGAACACCAGAAACCATTCGGGATAAGTCAGCAGCGTCTGCTCGACGCCGCGCACATGCTCGGGCCCCGCCACCGGCGCAGGGCCGGAGGCCGACGCCATACCGACAAGCGCGGCGAAGGCGCCCGCAACTGTGAGATTGCGCAGCCAGCGCATCACGCGGCAGCCTCGCCGGATTTTGTGAACGCCAGCAGCACGTTGTCGGAGGGATCGTGCGCCTGCAGCTCGCGCTTGCCGCTGTCCTTCAGTCCACGTTCGCCAAGGTAAGCCACCCACTCGGCAACGGGACGGAAGTAGCGCAGCTCTCGCTGATTGGTTTCCCATGCGCCGTTCAGACCAGCATTGAAGACGGTGTGCACCAGTGAGACAAACGTGAACATCTCGGGCGTTGTGACGTCATGGTCGCGCAGGATGAACATGCCGCCCGGCTTAAGCACACGCACGATGGATGCCACAAAGGCATCCAGCTTGTCCAGCGGGCAGTGGTGCAGGCCGATGTAGCAGGTCACCAGGTCCACGCTGGCATCGGGCAGGCTCGCTGGCAGCGGGTCATAGTCGTTCATGGGCACAAAGCCGCCGATCTTGAACAGGCCGCCGCGCTCTGCGATGTCCACCGGCGAGTTGGTGGGCGCCACATCATTCACCAGGGTGACGGGGCCGGTCACCTTGATGCGCTTTTTCAGCTCGCTGATGTAGCGGCCGGTGGAGCCGATCTCGACATAACCGTCAATCTGCTTTTTGTCGCCCAGGAGCCGCTGGGTCTGGTCAGCCATCTCCTTCTTCTGCTTGAAGAGCGCCGGCAACGCCAGGGTCAGGTCCGCCATGAAGGGCTTGATCTTCGGCAGCTCACGCTGGAGCCTGCGGTAAATGGCTTCATCGTTGTCAAGCTCGGCAGAGGTGTTCTTGATCAGTGTGTGAAACCGGTCCTCAGGATAAAGGCGGTAAATGTTCTGCAGGAACTTGTAAAAACCGTCGTGCCAGCGGGTGACGCTGAAAACGGCGCGAAATTCCGAAGCGGGTGAGGTTGTGGTCATGGCAAGCCCAGTCGTTCAGGTGTTGGAGGCGTTCAATGTGGGGGCGTAGTATTTGTCCCAGAGCACATTGCGCAAGCGGAACTGCGGATCGAGCTTGCGTTTCAGGGCGAACAGCTCTTTGGCCCGCGGATAGGCGGCGTGGAACTGCTCCGCCGTTGCATGCGGCTGGTAGGGCAGGTAGTAGCTGCCGCCGACACTGATGGCCGCATCAATCAGCTCGCGCGTCCAGACCGACACGCGGTTGATGGCGTTGTCCCGGGTGCGCTGCTTGTAATAGAGGACAAACGCAAAGGTCTCACCCCGGGCCCAGGCCAGCAGGGTGCCGGGGTCGGGCCGCGCATGCCGCACCGACACATTAAGCGCATTGACGCGATAGCGCTGCAGGATTTCCGCCATGATCGGCACGAAGTCGTCAAASCGCTCCACCGGAATGAAGTATTCCTGCAACACATAGGTTGTGTGCTTGCGCGAAGCCGGCTCAAGCTCCGCCACGTCGTAACCCGCCTCGAAGTTGCGCCAGTGCACCTTGCGGAAAAGATAAAGGAGGGGATCGATCAGGTATTCGCGCCGCCATTTCCCCAAGGGGGTTTCGGTCACGGCCCACACAAAGTAGCGGTTCACAGGGTAGGTTTCACCGCCTTGCTGTAAACGCCTTGGCTCGGTCGTGGCTTCGTCAGTACGCGCCCAGGTGACAGAACGCACCTTGCGGTAATGCGGCGGGTACAGGTCGGCATTGTGGAAAACAGCATCCTGAAAATACCTGACCTTGGCCTTGAAGTGGCTGATGTATTCGGCCGCACTCATCTTGCGGGCCAGTCGCTTGACCTTGGTGTTGTCCGCCAGGTCCAGCTCGGCCTCAACGATCACGGCCACACCGCCGTAGCCGCCGATCAYGGCGTAAAAGAGTTCCGCATTGACGGAAGGCGAAGCATCCTGCACGCTGCCGTCGGCCAGCACCACCCGGATCTCCCGCACCGACATCACCACTGCGCCCAGGCCCATGTAGCGACCGTGACAGTTGACGCTCAGCGCGCCGCCCACCGTGAAATTGGCATAGGTCTGCATGATCTTCACAGCGAGGTTGTGCGGATCAACAAATCGCTGGATGTCGCACCAGCGAATGCCAGCCTGCACGCGTATGGTTTTCTCCATCGGCGAGAAGCGGATGATCTGGTTGAGCTCACGCATGTCCAGGTGCAGGCTGCCGGGGCTGGCGGTCTGCCCGCCCATGCTGAAATGCCCGCCGCCCACCGACAGCGGGCCATCGGTACGGCGCACGGCATCGCACACCTCGTCCACGGTTTTGGGTTTGCTGATGGCCCAGACGGCAACCGGGTTGAGGCCGGTCACATCGTTCACGATCAAAGTGTTGTTGTGCATGTTGTGGTCCCGCGTCATCCTCTACCGCACCACCAGATAGTCGCCGCGCGGCGCCAACGGGTCGGGGCCCCAGCGATTGTCTTGCGGCAGGCCGCGCCTGAAGGCCAGTTGCCACGCCAGCCACAACGCGCCGGCCACCGGCACCAGGACCAGCAGCAGCCACCAACCCGAACGGTTGCGGTCATGCAGGCGCCGGATGCATAGCAATATCAGCGCCGCCAGTACCGGACCATTGATGAGCCAGGCCAGCACCACCGAAGGCGCCGGCCCTGCGGCTGCCCAGGCCAGGTACAAAACCATCCACGCGATGAGGCCATGCAGCCAGAAGCCACCGCGAGAAAGCCTGCCGCCAGCTTTAAAAAATTGAAGCGCAGTCATGTCTTGTCCTGTCCCAGAAGTTGTTCCACCTTCGCCCTCAGATCCAAAGGCTCCACTTTGTCCGCAGCAATTGGCATGCCTACATTCAGGCCCACCCGGTTGAAGAGCCCGCGCCGAAAGGGTCTGGTCATGGCAACTCCTTTTTCGGCGCGGCTGAAAAAGGAGCCCCATAAGTCGGTCAGCGCCATCGGCACCACATTGACCTGCACACCATCACGCCGGGCATTCTCCAGAATCTTCATGACGCCGCCTTTGAACTCCTGCAGTTCGCCATTTTTTGTAATGCCGCCCTCGGGAAATATTGCGAGCAGGTCACCATCACGCAGCACCTTGGCGGCGGCCTCGAAAGCCGCCTCGTACAACGCCGGGTCTTCCGTGCGCGGTGCAATCGGGATCGCCTTGGCCAGCCGGAACAGCCAGCCCAGAACCGGCATTTTGAAGATGCGGTGGTCCATCACAAAGTAGATGGGACGCGGGCTGGCGGCCATCAGCAGCACCGGGTCGACAAAGCTGACATGGTTGCAGGTCAGCACGGCAGCGCCGGTAGCAGGGATGTTGTCGTCACCGGTGATCTTGAAGCGGTAGACCAGGCGCGAGGCGATCAGGGCGATGAAACGCAGCAGGTACTCAGGCACCAGCATGAAGATGTAGAACGCCACCACCGCATTGGCCAATCCAACGAACAGGAAGATTTGCGGAATACTGAACCCGGCCTTGAGCAGCGCGCCGGCCAGGATAGCGCTGACGATCATGAACAGYGCATTGAGAATGTTGTTGGCCGCGATGATGCGCGCCCGGTGCGTGGACTGGCTGCGCAGCTGGATCAGCGCGTACATCGGCACGCTGTAGAGGCCGGCAAAGAGGCTGAGCCAGGCCAGGTCGATCATTACGCGCCAATGCACAGGCTGCGACATGAAGGCGCCCAGGGTCATAACGGGCGCTGACGGCAAGCCGCGCGAGGCGAAGTAAAGGTCAACCGCAAACACGCTCATGCCGATGGCTCCCACAGGAACCAGCCCTATCTCGACGTGGCGTTTGCTGAGCACTTCGCAGAGCAGCGATCCGGTCGCGATGCCGATGGAAAACACCACCAGCAGCAAAGACGCCACCTGCTCGTTACCGTGCAGCACCTCTTTGGCAAAACTCGGAAACTGGCTCAGGAATACCGCGCCAAAAAACCACATCCAGCTGATACCCAGCATGGAGCGGAATACCACCAGGTTGCCGTTGGCAAGCTTGAGGTTGCGCCAGGTTTCTGTCACCGGGTTCCAATTGATTTTCAGGCCTGGGTCAGTCGCTGGCGTCAGCGGAATAAACTGCGAGACAAGCCGGCCAACCAGTGCGAGGCCGATGCATGCAATGGCCACATAGTCCGGCCCGACCTGGGGTACGGCCACCATGAGCCCACCCACCACCTGGCCCAGCAAAATGGCCACGAAGGTGCCCATCTCGACCATGCCGTTGCCGCCGGTCAGCTCGCGCTCGTTGAGCGCCTGCGGCAGGTAGGCAAATTTGACCGGGCCGAATATCGTGGAATGCAGCCCCATCAAAAACGTGCAACCCAAAAGCACGGGCACCTGGACATTGGCATTGCTGCTCATGAAGCCGACCGCAGCGATCAGCATGATCACCACTTCCAGGTTCTTGACAAAGCGGATCACGCGCGTCTTCTCGAACTTGTCGGTGAGCTGCCCGCTGGTGGCCGAGAACAGCAGAAAGGGCAGGATGAACAGAGCGCCAATGGCCAGCCCCGCCAGCGCGGGAGGCAGCCAGCTCACGCTGAGCTGGTAGGTCACCATCACGGTGAAGGCAAACTTGAAAAGGTTGTCGTTGGCCGCCCCTGAAAACTGCGTCCAGAAGAAAGGGGCGAAGCGGCGCTGCTTGAGGAGCGCGAACTGGTTCGGATGCTCGTGAACGGGGGGTGGCGACACCGCGGCGGCCATATCAACAGGCATGCTTGACTCCTCTTTTCAGTTGTTGTGCGGCAGACTGTGGCGGGATGGCCTGCCTGCTCTGTTTTTGAATGCTGCTGTGGATTCTGCCTTGAATTTTCGGGCGTCCAGAAGCGCCGCAACGACGGGCCAGGCAGCACAACTGGCCACCACGTGCTTCAGGGTGTGGCCCGAAACCAGCTGACCCGTCCATTCGAACACCGCGTGGTCACCCAGCTCGAGCAGCTTGGCCAGCGCATAAATGGCCACCACCAGCATCCAGCGGATGGGCAACACCCGCCCTGCCAGCGTGGGCCGCAAACAGGCGACGCCGACAATCAGCAACATGCCACCGAGTTGCAAAACGGCCCAGGGCAGCACATTGCCCGTGTGCGACCAAAGATGCACGGACAACGGTCCGAGAACGAGGACTGCTGCAGCAACCGCTACACCGGCACGGGTGCTGACGGCCTGCATGGTGCCAAGCCCGAGCAAGCCTGCGAAGGCAAACACCATGCCGCCCCGATCCCAGACCAGCCCGGCATCTCCCGGCTGCAGATGGTAGGCTGCAGAAACCATGGAGGTGAGGGCCAAGCCGGCAAAGAACAGCCCTGCGAAACCTGCGGCGGCGGCGCTGAGCGCCCGCGCCTTCACGGCACGCACAAGGGCCCAGGCACCCGCCATGCCCCACAGCATGAACGGCAGGTTGCTGAGGACGTCCATCGCATGCGGCAACCATCCCCAGGCTCGTTGGTCGGCGAAGTCGTGATAGTGCAAAGGCTGCGCCACCGACGGCCCCAGCAATGCCGCCGCCAGCATCGCAAGCAACACGCCGGCGAGCGCGCATTCGCGGCGGCAGGCCGGGGCTTTCCAGCCCGATACCTTCATCTGCGCAAACCAGGAAGGCGGCGGCACAACACGGCGGTGGGCGGTTTTCAGGCTGATTGGCATGGGGCAGCTCCTGTGTGAATGAAGCTGCACTGTGCAGGCCAAGCGCCGGAAGAAGCACCGGAATTAGAACCAGTTCTTACTATTCATCCCGAAAGTACCGATAATCGATACTCATGAGCACTACCGCAGATCTTGTCATCGTCCTCAAAAAGGAACTCAAGGCGGCGCGCATGACGTACGCCGACCTGGCCGTCAAACTCGGCATGGCCGAGTCAAGCGTCAAGCGCATGCTGGCCAGGGGCGATATGCCCCTCTCGCGTATCGACGCGATCTGCCGCGCGCTCAAGCTGGACTTTGCCGACCTGGCCAGGCGCATCGCCGACACCCAGCCCCTGCTGGCGGAGCTGACCGAAGCACAGGAAAAAGCCGTGGTGGCCGACAAGAAGCTGTTGCTGGCCGCCATCTGCGTGCTGTCGCAATGGACGCTGGAGCAAATCACCACCAGTTACCGGCTGACCGAAGCCGAGTGCATCAAATACCTCGCGCAACTGGACCGCATCGGCATCATCGAGCTCAAGCCGCTGAACCGCTACCGGCTCAAGCTCGCCAAGACCTTCCGCTGGCGACCGCACGGGCCGGTCATGGACTACTTCCGCGAAAACGCCCTGCTTGACTATTTTTCCGGTGGATTTGACGGCAATGGCGAAGGCCTGCTGCTGGTGCACGGCTCCATCAGCCGCGGCCTGGCGCCTTCGTTCCTGGAGCGCATGCAGCGGGTGGCGCAAGACTTTGCCCAACAGCACCAGACCGACCAGAAGCTGGGCGACAAGGACCGCGAAGGATTCACCTTGCTGCTGGCCATGCGGAGCTGGGAGTTCGAGGCCTTCGCTGCACTTCGTAGGTAACACCCCCGTTCAGACTCACTTCGTGTAGTCTGCTCCCCCCTCAAGGGGGCGACCCCTGCGGCCCGGCAAAGCCGGTTCCGCGGGGCCTGCTGGTACTCCCTTGTTGGCATACTCGACATATTGCATGCAATTACATTAGCCAACTAAGTAAATTTGATGTTTACTGGTATTATTCAGCTGATTACGGCTTGCTCGGCTATTTTGTGCATGCAATTCCGACGAAATCACGATGAAACCCATCTCCACCTACGTTGGCCTGCCCATCCCGGTTGCGGCCAATCTGACCGACACCAAATACTTCTTCCAGGCGCTGGACAACTTCTCGCGCGTGATGGCGATACGTCCCGGTGACCGGGTGCTGATGCTGGCCGACCCTCTGCTGGACCCGCGCGTGATCGACGCCGTGATCGGCATTGCCAAGTCACGCGGCGCCGAGGTGCGCATTTACATGGAGCCGAGCACGCAGGTGACCGCCGTGCCTGAAGAAGTGCATGCCATGCTGAAGAAGGCCACTTTTGTGGTGTCTACCTGGTTCTGCTCCATCCTCGACCCTTTGTGCATCAACCTGCGCCGCACCGGCCAGCGTTGGGTCAAGATCACCTACTTTCGCAACCTGGATCTGCTGCACACGCCGCAAGCGCGCTTTCCGGTCGATCTCATCGGTGAGATCATCCGCCAAACGGCCAGCCGTTACCCGACCGAAGGCGATTTCGACCTGCGCTTCACCGATCCGCGGGGCAGCGACTTCCGCATCAGCTTCACGCAGGCGATGCGCGCCAACCAGTTGGCCACCAACCGCTGGCGCGGCCAGATGACGGCCGAGGAAGACGGCTGTTATGTGCACTACCTGCCGACACACGGCCCCAATCTGTGGGACCACAACTCGGTCAAGAATGATTTCAAGGCCGTGGTGCCCATGGCGGGCGTGCTTTACCCGCAATGGGCGGTCGGTTTTGCCAAACCGTTCGAGGAAAAAATCGCCGTCCATTTTGAAGGCGACACAATTTCATCGGTTGAGGGAATTTCAGAAGAAGCGGTGATCCTGCGCGAGATGCTGGTCGGTGGCCGCATGATCGAAGGCGGCGGCTGCGGCTTCAACCCCAAGGCGCCGCGCCACACCGTGTACCCGGCCGGCTCAAACTCTCCCGGAGCGCTGCACTTCGGCATCGACCTGGCGCAACCCAGCCACTACATACGCCGTGTCATGCCTAACTGGGAAGAGCCGCCCGTGCACATGGACCTCATCACGCTGGACAGCACCGTGACTGCAGGGGGCTGCACCCTGATCAAGGACGGTTTTTTGTGCGCACTGCGCGACCCGTCAGTGGTGGCGCTGGCAGCGCGCTATGGCGACCCTGTCGAATTGCTGGAAGCTCAGGTTTTATAGCTCCCCACGGCCTCTTCAAGCGGGGGCCGCGGTCCGGCTTTGCCGGCCGCGAGGCGCCCGTCCCCTGGAAGGGGAAAAGGCGCTACACGCAGTGAGCGTCCGATAGGGGTAAACCTAGGCAGGTGACGTAAACACCGTCAGCACGCCGGTGTAGCCGTACAGATGGTGACGGGCGATCTCACCGCCGGCGAAAAAACCAACCAGCGGCACATCGCCCAGGGCCCGCCGCACGATCTGCAGTTCGGCACTGGGCGCGCCGAAGTGCGGRCCGCCACGGCCGGAGCAACTGACGTACACCGCGCCCGCAATGCGCCGGGCCGCATGCGGCGTGGCTTCGGCCTCTGACGCGCTCAAGGCGCTGGCAACTTCCAGCGTGACTTCTTCCGGTTCCAGCTCTTCACGAATCTCGGCGCACACACGCACCAGGTCGGCGCGCGCGGCTTCCATGTTGCGTTCGCAGAAAGCCAGCTTCATGCCCACGACGGGCACCTCCGCGATGGCAATCCCCTTGCGCGCCGGATCCAGCCCGATCAGGTGGCGCACCAGCACCTCTGCGCCAAACTGGCCGTGCCGGCCGGCGCCGTCATGGGGAATGTCTGCCGGGCGGCTCAAGCCGACAAGCGTGGTCCGCACTTTGGCCAAGGCCTCCCGCGGCTCATCAAGCGACACGTCCAGGTCTGCCAGCATCACCTCCAGTGCCGGCTGTCCATCGAGCTCGGTCACCACATTGGACTCGCAGGCCGTGATCTCATGATGCGCAGACACCGGCCGGCACCCTTGGGTAATGCGTGACATCAGTGCCGCGCCCTGGCCAAAAGCCACACCGCTGAGGCCCCCGGTGAAGACACCGCCGGCCGCGCCCTGCCCCTTGACATTGCCATGCCCGCTGAGGRAAAACTGCACCGTACTGGAGCGGCTGGAGGCCAGGCCGCCAAACACATAGCCGCTGCCGGTGCGCTGTGCCATTTCGTCGATCAGTTCGGCAACGTCGGGCGTTCCGGCGTCCGCATGCACCAGCGCCGTATGCGCCTTGAACCTTCCCTGGCTGGCCGGGGGCAAGGGCGACACCCCGGAGAACACACGGTACTGGTCATGCGGAAGCTCGCAGAGCATGACCGTGAGCGCCGGCTCGTCAAAGTACTCGACGTTGTTGGAGGCGATACCCACACCCACCGTGCCGCTCCAGTCGGTGATGTCGGGCAATTCGGCGCTCAGATGGTCAAGAATATCCTGCGCGTGTGCCGCATAGTGATCGGTGATGTAGAGCAGCGCCAGCGTGGGCGATTTGGCGTAGCCGGGCAATGCGAGGTAGGCGCGCAGCTGCGCCAGCACAAGGCCTGCCGCCATCTGCCATTGCGGATGGGTGGCGTGGCCGTAGGGAAAAAGCTTCATGGGGTCCTGGTGAAATTCAGTGAAAAGTCGGCCTGTATCAACGCGTGGTTTTGCGTGCGGTTTTAGTTGCAGCCTTGCGCGCTGGCGCCTTGGCCTTGGGTTTCGTTTTGGTGGCAGTTTTGCCGGCGGCCGGTGTAGGCCATGCCTGGCTGCTGCGCAGGGCCGTGTTCATGGCCGCGCGTGCGCCGCCGGCCACGGTTTTACCGGCGGACTCCGCCATGTTGCGGGCCATGCCCGTTGCCATGCCGGTGGCGGTCTTCATCGCGTCCTTGGCAAGGCCGGTCGCCAGGCTTTTGGTGGTGTCCATGGCCGTTTTTTTGGCGGCATCCTTCATGGCATCTGCCGCAATCGTCTGGAACTGCTGGGTCAGCGCGCCCCACCACTGCATCGGGTCCACCACGCCGGCCGGCTGCGCGCCGGCCTTGGCCGCGCCGGGTGCCTTGGCCTTGGATGTGGCGGCCGGCTTGTCCGCGCCAAAGCTCGTTGGCGGGACCTCCAGCCCCGAAAACGTGCGGGCCTTGTCGGCCACACGCTGCACGCCACCGGCCACGCTGTCGGCCACCTTGAGCTTGAAGGCATTGGCCACATCGCCCATGTTGAAGTTCATGCCTTTGAGGGTAGCCAGCGTCATCTTCTGCACCTCCAGCGCCTGGATGGTCGCCTTGAGCGCCGTGGCGTTCTGGTCAAGCCAGAACTGGACAGCCTTGAGTTCATCGATGCGCTTGTCGAGTTCTTCAACATTCAGCGTGGGCGCTACCCAGTTGCCCAGGTTGGGCAACTGCGGAATGCTTTGTGTGGCGCTGCCTGCCGCCTGTTTGGCCAGGTTCTGCAAAAAGTCAAAGCCGGGCACCAGCTTGCCGAAACCGGGGAAAGAAGGGTTGTCCGCGTCACTCATGAATGTCTCCTGGCAGGTTGTGCACGATTTGCATCGGGCGGCTGGATGATCCAGCGCACGCCTTCATTGTGCAACGCCGCAGCAGCGCGTCAACCGCTTTTTGTGTTTTCAGCAGGCAAACACCAGGGTCGAACCGGTATTGATACGGATTCAAGCAAGAAACACCCACAGACCTTTACCGACAAGCGCAAATCGCTATCTATTTCATAGCATTCATCGGCAGGCATGGCGCCATGCCTGTTGCCGGCCGGGCTGCAAAAGCGTCTCTTTCGGGCAATGCCCTGATAAGCTTGCACCATGAAAAGCCTCTTTCACTTTGCCTTCAATGTCAGAGACCTCAACGTGGCCCGCCAGTTTTATGGCGGGGTCCTGGGATGCGCGGAAGGCCGCTCGGCCCCTACCTGGGTCGACTACGACTTTTTCGGCCACCAGCTGTCGCTCCACCTGGGCGAACCGTTCAAGACAGAGCGCACCGGCCATGTTGGCRACAAGCTTGTTCCCATGCCGCATTTCGGCCTGGTGCTTGCCCTGGCCGACTGGCAGGCCCTGGCGCAGCGCCTGCAAGCGGCCCGCATGGAGTTTGTGCTGGAGCCGCAAGTGCGCTTTGCAGGAGAAGCCGGCGAGCAATGGACCATGTTTTTCTGCGACCCCTTCGGCAACCCCATCGAGATCAAGGGTTTCCAATCACTTGAAGCCCTTTATTCGGCTAACACGGCCCGACATATCTGACATACATATGGCCTATACCTTTGCTTCCGCCACGGTGTTGCTGCTGCTGATCACCGATCCGTTCGGCAATATTCCGATTTTTGTCAACGCCCTGAAGGGTGTGGCGCCGGAGCGGCGCATGCGCGTCATCCTGCGTGAGGTGCTGATCGCGTTTTTGCTGCTGCTGGCCTTCATGTTTGTCGGCGACGGCTTCCTGCGCCTGATGAACCTCAGCGATTTGTCGCTGCAGATTGCCGGCGCGGTGGTCATGTTCCTGATCGCGCTGCGCATGATTTTCCCGTCGGACCAGCCCGAGGCCGCGCCGCTGCAGGGCGAGCCGCTGATTGTGCCGCTGGCGATTCCCGCGCTGGCCGGCCCCTCGGCGCTGGCCACGGTCATGTTGCTGGTGTCCCAGGCGCCGGCGCGGCGGCTTGAATGGATCGCGGCGCTGTGCGTGACCATGGCGGTGTGCGCCGTGGTGCTGGTGCTGTCCGAGCGAATCCAGCGGGTGGCAGGCGACCGCGTGATGATGGCCTTCGAGCGCCTGATGGGCCTCATCCTCGTGGCGATTTCGGTCGAGATGCTCCTGCGCGGCATACGGCTGTTCATCAGCCAAACCGGGGCTGCTGCATGAAAAAATCCGTGCAACGCCTCGTCCTCCTTTGTGCCTGCGCATTGGCCTCGCCGTGGGCACATGCGGTGCAAGACTGCGAAATCAACGGTGAAAGCGTCAACCCCAACAATGGCAACACCACGGCCGGCAAAACCGGCATCATGCGCTGCAAGGACCGGGACACAGGCCAGCTGATGYGCGAACAGGAGCTGCAGGGCGGCAAGTTCATGGGTTTGATGCGCTACTACCAGAACGGCAAGCTACAGCGGGAATACGGCGAAAACGAGCGCGGCAACCGCCATGGCCGCGCGCGTGAATTCGCACCGGACGGCCAGGTGCTGCGCGACTCCATCTACGACAACGGCACCGAGGCCGGCCTGGCGCGCAGCTTTCACACCAATGGGCAGTTGCGGCGCATCGTGTTTTACGGGCCGCGCGCAGGCGGCAGCATCGAGCAGGCCTATGCCGAATTCAATGACCGCGGCCAGCTCCAGGCCTTGCGCTGCGGCGACAAGCCTTTGCTGGCAGCGCCGGCCGAGGACGCCCGTTGGTGCGGTTTTTCGGGCGGCGCCTCAAAGATCGAACTCTTCAGCAGCAAAGGCGTGCTGAACGGCACCAGCAGTTACCTGGCCGGAAAACGCATTCGCCATGAAACGCTGGGCGAGAGTGGCAAGCCGGATTACCTGGACGAGGTATCGGGCAACATTCGCACTGAACGCTATTTCAACAACGCCGGCGTCAAGCGGCGCGAAGTCCAGTGGCTGCTGGAAACCAACCCGTCAAAAACCTCGTTCAAGGAACGCGAGCAGGAGTTCGCCGACAGCGGCGCCCTGACGCGCGACAGGCGCTGGTCGGCCGGCAAGCCGGTCAGCGACCAGACTTACTACCTGAACGGCCAGCCGCGCAGCAAAACCGAGTACGGCGGCGAAGGCGACACCGCCTGGCTGCAGACTACCGACTTCTTCGACAGCGGGAAAATCGCCGCCACCGGCCGCTACACAGCCTCCAACCGCTACCGGCAACTGCCCCAGGGTACGCACCAGCGCTTTAACGAAGCCGGCAGGCTGGTGGCCGAATCGAGCTACGACGAGCGCGGCCGCATCACGCGCGAGAGAACCTGGGACGACGAGGGCAAGCCATCACGTGACGACGCCGTGTTCGAAGACGGCTCACGCAAGGCTTATTCAAGATAACACCCCCGTCCAGGCTCACTGCGTGTAGCCTGTTCCCCCCTCGAGGGGGCGGCGCCTGCGGCCCGGCGAAGCCGGTTCCGCGGCCCCTGCTGGTTTTATTCGGGGTAGCTCAGACGTTCTCGACAATTTTTTGGTCGATGGCGCCAAATACTGAGAGCCCATCCTTGCCCTTGGCTTCAATGCGGATGGTGTCGCCGAACTTCATGAACTCGGTTTTGGGCCTGCCATCCTCGATGGTTTCGATGGCGCGCTTTTCAGCGATGCAGCTGTAGCCGTGGCTCCAGTCCTTGTTGCTGACGGTGCCTGAACCGATGATGCTGCCGGCACGGACATTGCGGGTCTTGCAGATATGGGCGATCAGCTGGCCGAAACTGAATGTCATCTCGGGGCCGGCTTCGCACATAGCGACCTTGCGGCCGTTCCAGGTGCTTTGCAGGGTCATGTGCAGGCGGCCCTTGTCCCAGGCGTCGCCCACTTCGTCCAGCGTCACTGCCACCGGGCTGAAAGCGGTTGCCGGTTTGCTCTGGAAGAAACCGAAACCCTTGGCCAGTTCATCGGGGATCAGGTTGCGCAAGGACACGTCGTTGGCCAGCATCAGCAGGCGCACGCCTTCCAGCGCCTGTTCGGGGGTGGCGCGCATGGGCACATCGCCGGTGATCACGGCGATCTCGGCCTCGAAGTCAATGCCGAACTCCTCGCTCGCCACCACCACATCGTCGCAGGGTCCAATGAAATCGTCGCTGCCGCCCTGGTACATCAGTGGGTTGGTGTAAAAACTTTCCGGCACCTCGGCGTTGCGCGCCTTTCGCACCAGTTCCACGTGGTTGATATAGGCCGAGCCGTCGGCCCACTGGTAGGCGCGCGGCAGCGGTGCCATGCAGCGCGATGGCTCAAACGGAAAAGCGTGCCTCGCCTTTCCCTGGTTCAATGTTTCGTACAAGTCCTGCAACTGCGGCGACATGAAGTTCCAGTCGTCCAGCACCTGCTGCAATTTGCCCGCGATGCCCGTCGCATAATGGGCTGTTGAAAGATCGCGCGACACCACGACCAGCTGGCCGTCGCGTGAAGAGTCTTTGTAAGTGGCAAGTTTCATCAATATCCTGATTGGTGGCTGTCGGCTTTCGCAGAAGGCCTGATTGTGCCGTGGCCGGCGGTGGCATCC
>NZ_JBFUCA010000023.1:0-17128 GCF_056405475.1 Polaromonas sp. P1_G4 | reverse complement strand
GCCATCGGCTACACACAAGCCCACGCACTCAACCAGACCGGCCAAACCGGGTTGACCGACATCACCCTGCCCGACCCGACGCCCACCGGCCACGACCTGCTGGTCGAGGTGAAAGCCGTTTCAGTGAACCCGGTGGACACCAAAGTACGCGCCAGCGCGGCGCGCAGCGCTGGCTCGGATTACAAGGTGTTGGGCTATGACGCCAGCGGTATCGTGCGCGCCGTCGGCCCCGAGGTCACACTGTTCAAGGCCGGTGACAAGGTCTGGTATGCGGGGTCCATCGCCCGGCCCGGCACCAACAGCGAACTCCACCTGGTCGATGAACGCATCGTCGGCCGCATGCCGCAAACGCTGGGGTTTGCCGAAGCGGCCGCCCTGCCGCTGACCAGCATCACCGCCTGGGAGATGCTGTTCGACCGTCTCGGCATCGTGCCGGGCAAAACACCGAACAACAAAACACTGCTCATCATCGGCGCCTCGGGCGGCGTGGGCTCGATCATGACGCAGCTGGCCACGCGCCTGACCTCGYTCACCGTGATAGGCACCGCGTCACGGCCGGAAACCCAAGCCTGGGTGAAGGAACTCGRCGCCCATCATGTCATCGACCACAGCCGGCCGATTGCCGAAGAGCTCAAGCGTATCGGCATCCCCGCGGTGGACTACATCGTGGGCCTCACGCAAACCGACAGCCACCTGGCACAAATCGCCGAAGCCATCGCACCACAAGGCAAGTTCGGCCTGATTGACGACCCGGTGAAGTTCGACATCACGCTGTTCAAACGCAAGAGCGCATCCATCCACTGGGAACTGATGTTCACCCGCCCCCTCTTCGGCACACCCGACATGGTGGCACAGCACCGCCTRCTCAATGAGGTCGCCCAACTTGTCGATTCCGGCTTGATCCGCACGACGCTGACGGAAACGTTTGGTGTGATCAATGCCGCCAACTTGTGGCGGGCGCATGAGTTGGTGGAGTCTGGGAAGGCGCGGGGGAAGGTTGTGCTTGAAGGATGGGTTTGAGTTTTCTTGTTGAGGCCGGGGCTTGTTCCGGCCTTAACGCCGCAAAGTCTTGAACATCACAAACGCATCCACCAACCCCAACCTCACATGCCGAAAAGCCTCCGGCAAGGTCCCCACAATCTYAAACCCCAATCTTTGCCATAACCGAACAGCACGCTCATTCGTCGACACCACCAGGTTGAACTGCATCGCCAGAAAACCCATGGCCAGCGCTTCCTGCTGGGAGTGCTCGCACATCGCCGACGCCAGGCCTTTGCCCTGCGCTTCGGGCGCGACCACATAGCCGCAGTTGCAGACATGCGCACCCAGCCCCGGCTGGTTGGGTTTGATGAAGTAGGTGCCTAGCACTCGGCCGTCGTCGCTGTTCCCCTCACGCACTACATACGTCGCCCGGGGCACGTCCATCCACACCGCGTGTATTTCAGCTTCTGTGCTGTGGGGCGAAAAGGCATAGGTGTCGCCTGCTTCAAAGGTGGCGCGCAGCAGCGGCCAAACGGCGGGCCAGTCGGCCTCGGTGCAGCGGCGGATCAAGGGCTTGGGTTCATTCATGGCGGATAAGGATAAAAGTTATTTGCTATATTTTTAGTAGCTATACATCCATGTATAGGAAGGGCTACAACCTCAAATCGCTTACAAACCTCAAGCTTTTGGAGGCGCATCAACAACCTCGGCCGCCGTGCGAAATGCCTCGACCGCGGCGGGCAGGCCGCAATAAATGCTCGCGTGCAGCAGCACTTCCTGAAGCTGCTCGGGCGTCACGCCGTTGTTGAGCGCGCCGCGCACATGGCCTTTGAGTTCGTGCTGTTTGCCCAATGCCGTCAACATGGCTACGGTAATCAGGCTGCGTGTTTTCAGGTCCAGCCCCGGCCGCTGCCACACGTCACCCCAGGCATTGCGGGTCACAAAGTGCTGGATCGGCAGGGAAAAACCGGTGGCCTTGTCGAAAGCATTGGCCACAAAATCCTCGCCCATTACCTGTTTGCGGGTGGCGAGGCCTTTGTCGAAATCCTTGTCTGCGGGCTGCGTCATGGAGGCTCCTAAAAGACGAAGCGTAATGGAAAGCAAAAAAGCCCGCTCCGGTCTTCACCGGGCGGGCTTTGCCTCAATCAGGGCCTATGAGGGTCCGGCTCAATCAGGCAAGGTCGTAGCGATCCAGGTTCATCACCTTGTTCCAGGCTGCCACAAAGTCACGCACGAAGACCTGCTGCGAATCGCTGCACGCATAGACCTCCGCAATGGCCCGCAACTGCGAGTTCGAACCGAAGACGAGGTCGATCACCGTACCCGTCCATTTGAGTTCGCCCGTCGTGCGGTCGCGTCCCTCCAGCACATCTTCTGTGTCGGCAGATTTCTGCCACTTCGTGCGCATGTCGAGCAGGTTCACAAAGAAGTCGTTGCTCAAGGTTCCGGGCCGCTTGGTGAAAACTCCATGCTGGGCCTGCCCGACGTTGGCATTCAGGGCGCGCATGCCGCCAACCAGAACCGTCATCTCGGGAGCGCTCAGCGTCATCAGGTTCGCGCGATCCACCAGCTGCTCGGCTGCCCGCTGCGCCTGCCCCTTGCGGGTGTAGTTGCGAAAGCCGTCTGCGGCAGGTTCCAGCACGGCAAAAGACGCCACATCGGTTTGCGCTTGCGAAGCGTCCGTGCGGCCCAGTGAAAAAGGCACCTTCACGTCGTGGCCGGCTTTCCGTGCAGCCGCCTCGACGGCCGCGCAGCCACCGAGAACGATCAAATCAGCCAGCGAGATTTTCTTGCGGCCGGACTGCGCGCCGTTGAACTCGCCCTGGATGGCCTCCAGCACTTTCAGGACTTTCGCCAGCTCGGCCGGTTGATTGACCTGCCAATCCTTTTGCGGTGCCAGGCGGATGCGCGCACCGTTCGCGCCGCCGCGCTTGTCGCTGCCGCGGAAGGTGGAAGCAGACGCCCAGGCCGTTGTGACGAGCTGGGAGATGGAGAGCCCGGAGGCGAGGACCTTGGCCTTGAGGCCTTCAATATCCTGCTCATTGACCAGCGGATGATCGACGGCGGGAATGGGGTCCTGCCAGATCAGTGCCTCCTTCGGCACCAGCGGGCCCAGGTAGCGCGCAGCCGGGCCCATGTCACGGTGCGTCAGCTTGTACCAGGCCCGGGCGAAGGCGTCGGCAAACTCCTKCGGGTTCGCCATGAAGCGCCGCGAGATTTTTTCGTAAGCCGGATCCATGCGCATGGCCATGTCGGCGGTCGTCATCATCGGGGCATGGCGCAGCACAGGGTCATGGGCATCCGGCACGGTGGTCGCCGCGGCGGGGTCTTTGGGCTTCCACTGGTGGGCACCGGCAGGGCTCTTCGTGAGCTCCCACTCGTAGCCGAACAGGTTTTCAAAGTAACCGTTGTCCCACTTGGTGGGGTTCTTGGTCCAGGCACCTTCGATACCGCTGGTGACGGTGTGCACGCCGTGCCCGCCGCCAAACTTGTTGATCCAGCCAAACCCCTGGTCTTCAATGGTGGCGCCCTCAGGCTCGGGACCCACGTACTGGCCCGGATCGGCAGCGCCGTGGGCCTTGCCGAAGGTGTGCCCGCCGGCGGTGAGCGCAACAGTTTCTTCGTCGTTCATCGCCATGCGGGCGAAGGTCTCGCGGATGTCCCGCGCCGAACCCAGCGGGTCCGGTTTGCCGTTCGGGCCCTCGGGGTTCACATAGATCAGCCCCATCTGCACAGCACCGAGCGGGTTTTCGAGTTCGCGGTCGCCGGTGTAGCGCTTGTCGCCCATCCACTCGGCTTCAGGGCCCCAGTAAATCTCTTCCGGCTCCCAGACGTCCGGGCGCCCGCCGGCAAAGCCGAAGGTCTTGAATCCCATGGAGTCCATGGCCACGGTGCCGGCCAGAACCATCAGGTCGGCCCAGGATATTTTTCGGCCGTATTTCTGCTTGATCGGCCACAACAGGCGGCGTGCCTTGTCGAGGTTTCCGTTGTCCGGCCAGCTGTTGAGTGGTGCGAATCGCTGTGTGCCGGAGCCGGCGCCGCCGCGTCCATCGGCGATCCGGTAGGTGCCTGCGCTGTGCCACGCCATGCGAACGAAGAATGGGCCATAGTGGCCGTAGTCCGCAGGCCACCAGTCCTGCGAATCCGTCATGAGCTCATGGAGGTCTTTCACCACGGCATGCAGGTCCAGGGTCTTGAATTCCTCGGCATAGTTGAACGCCTCGCCCATGGGATCGGACAGCGATGAGTTCTGGTGAAGGATCTTGAGGTTCAGCTGATTGGGCCACCAATCGGCGTTCGTTGCGGCACCAGCCAGGGCATGTTTGCGGGCGCCACCCGAGAATGGGCAGCCGCCTTCGCTTTGCGTGTTGTGATCAGCCATGATGAGTTACCTTTGATGATTAAGTGGTGCCGAATGACGGCATGGAATTGCACTGCGGGACAGCCGGGACGCTTTGGTCAAGGCCGTGTGGGTGGGGCTGCTAATGGGGTCTCCTTTGACGGGCTTGCCAGGTGATGGCCTGTGAAGCACAGTCTAGGTTTCACTGCAAAATAATCAAAGGCAATTAAAGATATTTACCTAATAGTTTTTATCAATTGCATCTGTTTTGGCTTCAATTCCCCAGCGCGACCTGACGGGTAATCTTGCAGTTACGCTTGGGTCCGAGTCACTTATCGAGTCACTTATAAAGCCTTTGAAGGAACCCTCATGACCAGCCCCAAAACCGCCGGCACAGCACCCCGGTACCCTGCTCCCGAACTGAAGGACCTGCCGGAAGACATCAAAGCCAAAGTACTGGAGGTGCAGGAAAAAGCCGGCTTCGTGCCCAACGTATTCCTGGCGCTGGCGCGCCGCCCTGCCGAATGGCGTGCCTTCTTCGCCTATCACGATGCGCTGATGCTCAAGGAAGAAGGCTCCAACCCCAACGGCAGCCTGACCAAGGGCGAGCGCGAGATGATCGTCACCACGACGAGCGCCGCCAACAAATGCCTGTATTGCGTGGTGGCACACGGCGCCATCCTGCGCATCTATGAAAAGAAACCGCTGGTGGCCGACCAGGTGGCGGTGAACCACCGCAAGGCTGACATCACACCACGCCAGCGCGCCATGCTCGACTTTGCGATGAAGGTATGCCTGCAAGCAGACCAGATTGAAGACAGCGACTTTGAAGCGCTGCACGGCCACGGCTTTGACGATGAAGACGCCTGGGATATCGCGACCATCACGGCTTTTTTTGGGCTCTCCAACCGCATGGCGAGCTTCAGCAACATGCAGCCCAACCCCGAGTTCTACCTGATGGGCCGTGTGCCCAAGCCGCCCAAGGCCGCCTGAAACCGCTCAGGCGCGAATCACGCCCAGGACCCTGCGCACCCGCTATGCTCATGAATCAGCCTTCTCACAAGACTTAAAAACCATGGCACCAGACGCCACATCCACCGCCTCGACATCTTCTACCCCATCAGCCGGCGCTTACGGCCTGACCGTGCGCAAGCTGGAGATCGACCTGAGCGATGGCTTTGACCGCCACTGGTTTGGCGGCGATGCCTTCCTGAGCCAGTACCACAACGCCTTGTCGATGAGTTTTCCGGTCGGCGAGCAGTCGTTCATCGAGGCCGTGCGCGACTGCGCCAAATTGCTGCCTCGCACGCCAGAGCACGCGCTGCTGCATGAAGCCACTGCACAGTTCATCGGCCAGGAGGCTACCCACCGCCACATCCACGGCCTGTACAACGCACAGTTGGAGAGGCAGGGCCTGGTCAACCGCTGGCAACACTGGGCCACGGCCCGCATTGACTTTGCCAAAAAACGCGGTGTGGCGCCCCACCACTTCCTTGCGGTCACGGCAGCCTACGAACACCTTACGGCGGTGCTGGCCGACTACATGCTTCGCCACGGTGACGCGCTGGACCATGCAGACCCGAAGATGCAGACCCTCTGGCGCTGGCACGCAGCCGAAGAGACCGAGCATCGCGCGGTAGCCTACGACCTGTACCAAGCGCTTGGCGGAAACCACGCATGGCGCGTGCGCTGGTATGTCTACGCGCTGCTGCTGTTTTCCTGGGACTCGGGCCGGCAAACGGTGCTGAACCTCTGGCATGACGGCACGCTGTTCAAACCAGGCACCTGGTGGAGTGCGATGAAATTTTTCTGGGGAAAAAATGGCGTTGTGTGGCGCTGTACCGCCCCGCTGCTGACCTACTTCAGGCGGGACTTCCACCCCGACCAGGAAACTGTTGCTGAACCCGGCCAGCAAACCCGCGCCATTGCCCAGCGCTGGTTGAAAGAGCACGCGGACAGCTTTCGCACAGTTCGCTGAAGCTTTGCTGCGATGCTGCAGCACCCATATGTCGCCAGGATTGCTATCTTATTGATAGCTGTTTGCGCATGACCTGATTAGGCCAGCGGGATTTTTCTTTCAGAATTACGCTTCAACCAGCTTGCGCATCCACTCGGGCAGGGCTTTGGCTTTTTGTGCCGGAAAGTCCACCCAGATGGTGGTGGCGCCGCCCGCGGCGCAGATCACGCCCGGCGTATCCGCGCGCTCCATGGTGGCCCAGCTTTCAAAGGTGGTGCGGCCAGGGTCGCTCACGTACATCTTCATCAGCACGTCGCCGGGGTATTCCAGCTGCTTGTAGAAATTGCAGAAGGCATTGACGATGACCGGGCCTTCCCCCTGAGGGTCGGGCTTGCAGCCAATGCCGTACATCCAGTCGATGCGGATGGTTTCGAGATAACGGAAGTAAGTGCCGTTGTTGAGGTGGCCCATCGCGTCCATGTCACCCCAGCGGATGGGGATATGCATCTCGTGGACCAGCTTTTTCTTTTCGGGAATTTCAATTTTCATGATGCCAATTTCCCCTATCGATGAGCCCTGATGGAAGCCAGGATTCCCAGTGTGAACAACACGCAGGCAGACAGTTGTACCAGTGTGGGCCAGTGGCCATCCCAGGCAAACGAATACAGCAGTGCAAAAATGGTTTCACTCACGATGAGCTGCCCGCACAGGCTGGCGCTGAGCCGCTGGCTGGCCATGTTCCACAAAATTGTCGCCAGCCAGGTGGAACCCAGACCGGCCAGGACACACAGCAGCACGAACACACCACGGTCTTCACGGCCAGCCAGCACGCTTGCGTTCGAACCCGCAAGCAGCCACATCAGCAATGCCCCGAGGMCGGTTGCCACACCCAGCCAGTTGGCCCAGTCGGTGGCGTTGACTTCAGGGTGCCGCTTGAGCCAGGCTGAATTCAGGATCGCAAAAGCCGTCCAGCACACCAGCGAGGCCGACACAAACAGCATGCCGCGCCAGAAATGTGTAGCCGTTCCCTCGCCGGCCTCGTGGGTGGAACCCATCATAAGTGCCAGCCCTGCCAAGGTGAGCGCCAGGCCGGGCAGCAGGGAAGCCCAACGCAGGCCTTGCGGCTTGCCCAGCAACATGACCCAGATCGGAATGGTGCCGATCACCAGCGAAGGCACTTCGGTGCCGGCGTCGCGTATAGCCAGCACCAGCAGCAGGTAGTAGCCGCTGAACCCGAGAATGCTCATGACCAGAGCGGCCCACGCCTGCCGCGCTGTGGGCAGGCGGCGGGTGCGCCATCCCGCCAGCATCACCAGCAYGGCGAACACGCCGTACACCGCAAAGCGCCCGGCCGTCAGGTCAATGGACGAATAGCCGCCCACGCCCATGTCGAGCATGCGCGGCGCCACAAACACCAGGCCCCACAGCGCGCCCGCCGCGAGCCCGGCCAGAATGCCCGTCAGCATCCGTCAGGCAGTGTGCGCAGTGGCTACCAGGCGCAAACCTAGCAGCCCCATCGCACCGGCGGCGGTGCGGTCTACCGCAGCCTTGCTGCGCAGGTAGGCTGCGCGCGGCACAGCGGAAGACAAAACCACCGCCACCACGGCATACCAGCCGGTTTCCATCACGAGTACACCCACAAGCACCAGCAGGGCTGCGGGCAAGGGAAACTGCGCTGGCAACAGGGCCGCGAACACGCTGCTGTAAACCACCACGATCTTCGGGTTGCTCAGCTGCGTCACCAGCCCCTGGCGAAACGATTGCAACACCGTGCGACGCGAGGCGCCCTTGTCATCGCCGCTCATTTCCAGCGGCTGGCGCGCGCCGCGCCAGATATTGAAGGCGATCCACATCAGGTACAGGCCGCCCACGACCTTGAGCGCCATGTAGACACCAGGCAAGGCGGCCAGCAACGCCTGCAGCCCGGCCAGCGCCAACGCGGCAAACACCAGCGCCCCCAGGCCCATACCCACCGCGGCAGCCAGGCCGTCAGCGCGTGAACGCGAAACCGCGATGCGCGCAACCTGCACAAAACTGGGGCCCGGGCTGACCACGCCCGCCAGCAAGGCCAGGAAAATAAGGCCTATCGGGCCGAGGTAAGGGACTACCGAATCCATCATGTTGCTCTCCAGAAATTCATACGCCAAAACCGTCATCCGCCGCTATCACCGCGCCGTTGACAAAGTGGCTCTCGCCACTGGCCAGCATCACCAGCAGTGCATCCAGGTCTTGCGGTTTGCCGATGCGCTTGCGCGGCAACATCTGCACCAGCCTCTTGCCCTGCTCGGTTTCCCAATGGTGGTGGTTGATCTCGGTGTCAATATAGCCGGGGCAGACGGCGTTGACGTTGATGCCGAACTTGCCCCACTCCAGCGCCATGGCTTTGGTCATCTGCACCACGGCGGCCTTGCTCATGCAGTACACGCCSATCTGCGGCAGTACGCGCAAGCCGGCCATGGAGGCGATGTTGATGATGCGGCCGCCGGCATAGTTGCCGGGCCCGGCACCGCGCGAACGGGCCAGCATGCGCTTGCCGACTTCCTGCGCCACGAAGAAGGCGCCCTTCACATTGGTGTTGAAGATGAAGTCATAGTCTTCCTCGCCGACGTCCTGGATGCGCTGTGTGGTGCTCACGCCGGAGTTGTTGACCAGGATGTCGATGGGGCCGACCTCCGTTTCAGCATGGGCCACGCCGGCCTTGATGCTGGCGTGGTCGGTCACGTCGAGCTCAACCACATGCGCATCGCCACCCGCAGCCTCAATCTGCGCGCGCAGGTCCTTGAGCTTGTCGAGCCTGCGGCTGGCCAGCACCACGGCCGCGCCGGCACGGCTCAGTGTTTTGGCGAACTGCGCACCCAGCCCGCCGGATGCACCGGTCACGAGAGCGACACGCCCCGACAGATCAATGCTGTAAGCCATTAGAGGCTCCTCTCTCAATTTAAACCGTACAAAAGAGAACGACCGTTCGCATCGCCGCATTCGCGACATAAAATCCAACGCGAGACCGACAATCCTTCCTGAAAATCATTATCAGCGAGTCCCCGATGAATACCCAAGAAATTCTGGCCCAGTTCGGCCCGCGCGAAGCAATGGAATATGACGTGGTCGTGGTGGGCGGCGGGCCCGGYGGGCTGGCTACCGCCATTCGCCTGAAACAACTGGCCGCAGAAAAAGCCACGGACATCTCCGTGGTGGTTCTCGAAAAGGGTTCCGAACCCGGTGCCCACATTCTTTCGGGTGCGGTGATGGACCCCAAGGCATTGACCGAACTGATTCCGGACTGGAAAGCGCAAGGCGCGCCATTGAACCAGCCTGTCACCGCCGACGAGGTTCTTTTTCTCAGCGAGAAAAGCGCGATCAAGACGCCCGCCTTTTTTGTGCCGGACTGCTTCCAYAATGAAGGTAACTATGTCATCAGCCTGGGCAATGTGGTGCGCTGGCTGGCGCAGCAGGCAGAGGGCTTGGGCGTTGAAATCTTCCCGGGCTTCGCGGCGGCCGAAGTGCTCTACAACGACGACGGCTCCGTCAAGGGCGTGGCCACCGGCAACCTCGGCATCGGCAAGGATGGCCAGCCGACCGACAACTTCCAGCTCGGCATGGAACTGCACGGCAAGTACACCGTGTTTGCCGAAGGCGCGCGCGGCCACCTGGGCCGCCAGCTGATCAACCGCTTCAAGCTCGACGAAGACAGGGACCCGCAAGGCTACGCGCTGGGAGTGAAAGAACTCTGGGAAATCGACCCGGCCAAACACAAGCCGGGCCTTGTGATCCACACTGCCGGCTGGCCCATGGACAGCCAGACCTACGGTGGCGGTTTCATGTACCACCTGGAGGACAACAAGGTCACGCTGGGCATGGTCACCGGCCTGGACTACAGCAACCCCTACCTCAGCCCGTTTGAAGAGATGCAGCGCTGGAAGACCCATCCCAGCATCAAGGCTTACCTCGAAGGCGGCAAGCGCCTCAGCTACGGCGCGCGCGCCATCACCGCAGGCGGCGCGCTCAGCCTGCCCAAGACCGTGTTCCCGGGCGGCGCGCTGATCGGCTGCGAAGCCGGCTACCTCAATGCCGCCCGCATCAAGGGCAGCCACGCGGCCATCAAGAGCGGTATGCTGGCCGCTGAGGCCGCCTATGGAGCTGTCACCGCCGGCCGCCAGCACGATGAACTGGCCGCTTACCCTGAAGCCTATGCCAAGAGCTGGCTCGCGCAGGAGCTCAACCAGTCGCGCAATTTCAAGTCCTGGTTCAAGAAAGGCCTCTACGTCGGCGCCTTCATGACCGGCATCGAGCACTGGCTGTTGCCCAAGCTGGGCTTCAAGTCGCCGCCCTGGACCATCCACAACAGCATTCCGGACTACGCCAAGCTCAAGCCGGCGGCCGAGTGCACGCCCATCGTGTATCCCAAGCCCGACAACAAGATCACCTTCGACCGCCTTAGTTCGGTTTTCGTCTCCAACACCAACCACGAAGAGCACCAGCCCGCGCACCTGACGCTCAAGGACGCGAGCGTGCCGGTGAGCATCAACCTGGCCCAATACGCCGGCCCCGAAAGCCGCTACTGCCCGGCCGGTGTCTACGAGTTCGTAAAGAACCCCGACAACTCCGACCGCCTGCAGATCAACGCGCAGAACTGCGTCCACTGCAAAACCTGCGACATCAAGGACCCGACTCAGAACATCGTGTGGGTCACACCTGAAGGCGGCGGCGGGCCCAATTACAGCGGCATGTAAGCACAGCCTCTCCATCAACGAAAGCCCGGCCTCCCCCGGGCTTTTTTCATGCGATTTGCTACGCCGGGTTAATTCCCGGGAATTCAGCGCACTGTGCGAGCAGTCGCAGCAGCCCCTGATCTTTGTGACTTTTTGTCGTTTGCCGTTGGGATGCCAACTGCTCACGAACAGTTCAGCTGCCCGCCAGCTGGCGATTTGCAACCGTCATTCACAAGTGCTTACCGAACGATTCGAAACGCTTTGAGGCCAGCGTGACGGCTTCCCACGCACATATGCGGCTTACGCTGACATCCTTTCTCCACGCGTCAAAGACACTCGTAACTAGCCCCTGAAAGGGAATGGTCTGGTGATGTCTGGATGCTGCCCGTCCATGCAATCCCTCACGCGAACATGTTTCAGCAGTGTTACGCCGGCGTCGTGACCCGTATCAAATCAACCCGCTGCCATGCAGCCTTTTGCAATGACCCTGAACAAATCCAGTGTGCGACCTAGTGTGCTATTAACCGGTGGAGCCGGATACATCGGAAGCCATACTTTTGTGGCGCTGGTGAATGCCGGCTACCAGCCTGTCATCCTCGACGACTTTTCCAACAGCCATCCTGCCGTGCTGCACCGGCTGCAGCAGCTGACGGGTCAGCCCGTACCGTGCGAACGCGGCAACGTACTGGACACCGATTTTGTGGCCGGGGTCCTGCAACGCTACCACTGCGTTGCGGCCGTCCACTTTGCCGGGTTCAAGGCCGTAGGGGAAAGTGTGCAACGCCCTCTCATGTACTACCAGAACAATGTTGGCGGACTCCTGAGTTTGTTGCGGGCGATGGAAACGACGGACTGCCGGGCCGTAGTCTTCTCTTCAAGCGCCACGGTCTATGGGGACCCCGCCACCGTGCCCATCAACGAGCAGTTTCCATGCATGCCGGAGAGCCCGTATGCCCACACCAAACTGATGTGTGAAAACATCCTGGCATCGCTGCGCATTTCAGACGCGGCGTGGCGGGTCGGGGTGCTGCGCTACTTCAACCCGGTGGGCGCGCACCCCAGTGGACTGATCGGCGAAGACCCCAATGGAATCCCCAACAACCTGATGCCGTACGTCACCCAGGTGGCCGTGGGCAAACGGGCCACGCTCAATGTGTTTGGCAATGACTACCCCACGCCCGACGGCACCGGGGTGCGCGACTACCTGCACGTCACCGACCTTGCGGCAGGCCATGTGGCCGCAGTCGATGCTTTGCTGGCAAGCGGCAAGAGCTTTACGGTCAATCTGGGCACCGGCGAGGGCACCAGTGTTCTCGGTGTGGTCCAGGCGTTTGAGCGGGCAAGCGGACGGCCGATTCCTTATGAATTTGCACCTCGACGAGCCGGGGATGTCGCACAGTACTTTGCAGATGTTTCCCTGGCCGGCAGCCTGCTGGGCTGGCGCGCCACATGCACCATCGACGACATGTGCCGCGACTCCTGGCACTGGCAGCAGCGCAATCCCGAAGGCTACAGGAACACCTCTGAAAACGGTACGGACATATCCGCATCTGAGCCCATGCGCAATAGCCCGAACGGACTCATTCAGCCGGCAGTCAGCATGTGAGCAATTCAAGCCTTGCCCCAAGAATGCGCCACGCTTTTTTGAACTCAATAAATAGCATAAAGCGCGCCATGAGCCATTCGGACTATTGTCAATTGCTGCACTGCACAACAAACTCTTTTCCTGCTTTGACAGAAGGAAAACCCTATGTTTCGAACCCTGTTTACCGCCATTTTGGCCACCTGGATTGCTTCAGCAACGGCGTCTACCAACCCGCCTGCAGCGCCCGCAGCGGTGACGCCAACGGGAGCTACCGCCAAAGCGACACGTATGAAACTGCAGCCCGGCACTGAGCCCGTCAAGGTCAACACAGTCCACAGTGTGGACGCGGTGCGCAGTGGCCAATCCGGCCTGGGTGTCACGGCGGCGGGCGAGGCAGATACGGACGAATCCGGATGGCACCCTTACGGCACGCTGCTGGCCACATTGGCGTTGATGGGCGTGATTGCCGTTCGCCGCCATAAAGCAGAGAGGTCTTGAGCATGAGTGGCCTCGGCCGTCCGGGTGTTGCAGCGGTCAAATGGAGCGCCGTTTCCACAGCGGCACGCTTTGGGCTGCAGCTGGTGGCCCAGGTGATTCTGGCCCGCACCCTGGGGCCGGAGATTTTTGGCGTTTTTGCCATCGGCATGGTGGTACTGACATTCGCCACATTTGTCTCCGGTTTTGGCTTCAGCTGGAGCCTGTTGCAACGCACCACACTGAGTGACGAGGACGTCCGGTTTGCCTGGACATGGCAACTGATCGTGGGTATTGCCACCATGCTTGCCCTCTATTTTCTGGCGCCGCTGCTGTCGGCTTATTTCCGGGAGCCGCGCTCGCAATTCGTCATTGAATGGCTATCGGTGGCGTGCCTGCTGGGTGCTGCGGCAGCACCGGCTACTTACCTGCTGCAGCGTGACCTGAATTTCCGGGCAGTGGGACTGATCCAGGTCGGCAGCTATGCCGCTGGGTATGTGGCTGTTGGGGTGCCGATGGCACTGCTTGGCCAGGGTGAGGCTTCGCTGGTAGCGGCCTGGCTGGTTCAGGCGGCTGTTGTGTTTGTTGCAAGTTATGCCCTCAAGCCGCATGCGCTTCGCCCGCTGTTCTGGTATGCCGATGCAAAGTCCGCTGTCGGTACGGGACACACGGTCTTTTTGACCAATATCGTCAACTGGGTACTCAACAACCTTGACCGGGTATTGATAGGCCGGTTGCTCAACGCACAATCGCTGGGTCTCTATAACGTGGCTTACAACCTGGCCACAATGCCCAACACCTTGCTGCTGGGTGCACTTCAGCCCGCGTTCCTGGCGGCGGGCGCACGCCTGCAAAACGACCGGCCACGACTGGGCCGCGCTTATCTGCAGATGCTGGCCACCATTGTGGTGTTGGGACTCCCCGCCTTTGCGACGCTTGCCTTTCTGTCGCCCGACATCGTGCGTGTGCTTTATGGGCCCGCATGGAGTGGGGCAGCCTGGGTGCTGGGAATTTTGTTCCTCTGCATGCCGGCGTACGTCATCTGGGGACTGTCGACACCCGTGCTGTGGAACACCGGACGCAAGTACTACGAATTTGCGCTGCAGCTCCCGCTGATCGTTTTGGGCATCCTCGGTTTTTACCTGTTTGCAGGCCAGGGAATCCACATGGCTGCAGTCGTGGCGGGTCTGTTGCTGGTACTGCGCGCAGCCGTTACGGCTACGGCTGCATTCCGTGCACTGGAGCTTGGCTGGATGTCCCTGCTACCGGATGCCCTGCGCGGGTTTCTTCTTTGTGCCGCTTGCGTTTTAGGTGTGATGGCAGGTCAGCACGCGGTTGCACGGTTTGATATTCCCCTGCTCTCGCTGCTTGCCGGAAGCCTGTCCGCAGTAGTCCTGCCGGCATTGCTGCTTGCCCTGAGGCCGCAAATGCTGGGGCGGGAAACATCCGAAATGGTCATCCGGTTTGTCCCCGGACTGGCGAAGTTTTTGCGCCGCGGTGTTTCGGCACCACGTACCGATCTTTCCAATTCCCTTGAGCAGCCACTCTAAGGAGCTATCCTGGATCAACCCATCGTTATTTCGGTTCTGGTTGCCGGTGCCATTTTGGCGGCGCTTTTGGCGACGCTGGRCATGGCGGGTGCAGTTCATGTCACGTCACGCCGTGCGCACGGGTACATGCATGTCATTTTCTACGCCATCCTGGCAATGGTGGCCCTGAACAATTTCCTCTCGGGGCGCGACCTCTCCAGCAGTGCATTTAAATTGGACGAAGTTGCGGTGGTGGTGCGCCACCCGCTGGTGGCTTTGGCGCAGCCGCTGGTTTCCCTCTTGCTGCTCACGCTGGCGGGGGAACGCATCATCACGCACTGGCTTCAACGTGACAAGACGGTGCAGGCCCCCCCGGTGATGTTGATCACCTTTGTTCTTTTCTGGGCAGGCACGGTGGCCTCACCGGCTCTTCTGGGCCTGCATCCGCATGTGTCACACGATTATGTGTACCCACTGCTCATCGGCATCGCGGCGGTGCTTGCCACCAGCATCGAAAGAGACCTCGCGTTCAAGGCGGCTCGCAACGCCCTGCTGCTCTTTATGGCAGCGGGCTTGCTGCTGATCCCTTTCAAGCCAACGCTGGTGCTGGACCTCTCCTATACGCAGGGCTTGCTGCCGGGTGTACCGCGGCTGGCAGGGCTGGCCGCGCATGCGGTGTCACTCGGCATGCTGGCTCAGCTGGGCTTGTTGTGTCTCCTCGCGCGCCCTCTGCAGAGCGTCTGGCTTAATCGCCTGGCGTGGGGAATGGGGCTTCTTGTACTTTTTCTCGCTCAATCCAAAACAGCCTGGATTTCTTTTACCCTGTGCTCCGCCTGCATTCTTGCTGTACGGCAGGGGCCCGCGTTTCTGCGCCGCGCCAGTGATCCGGTGCGGCCCGAATTCGGCATCGTCTCGTTGGTGGGGTTCATGGTTGCGGTGGCCGGCGTCACGTTGGTGCTGATGTTTGGCGATATCGATGCGCGTCTGTCCAGCTTCTTTGACAGCGCCCAGGGCGCGCAACTCGCGTCCATGACCGGCCGTGATCAGATCTGGGCAATTRCCTATGACGAATGGCAGCGCAACCCTGTGTTCGGCTACGGACCCACCCTGTGGGATGTCAGTTTCCGTGAAAGTATCGGCATGCCCAATGCGACCCACGCGCACAACCAGTTTATGGACACGCTGTCGCGCTCCGGCACGGTGGGTGCCGCTGCACTGGTGTTGTACGCATTGGTGCTGCTGGTCCTGTCTATCCGCTATGCACGTGCCAGCGGCGGCCTTTCACTGGCGTTGTTCGTGGCGCTGGCACTGCGCGCCATCAGTGAAGTGCCGCTGCTGCTCTTCGGTTACGGCCCCGAGCTCACCACTCACGTGCTTTTGCTGATGACGCTGGCGGCTGCAGCGCGCGAAGCCCATGCCCGCAGAAGGCAGCCGGCAAGCTTGCCGGAAGGTGCCACGCCCCRCTTCGCCGGGAACTTCCATCCGTCCCCGGCTACCTCTCGAGCCCGACCATGAAATTTTCGATTGTCATTCCGCTTTACAACAAGGCACCGTACATCAACGACACCATCGCGTCGGTGCTGGCACAAACCTTCTCGGACTTCGAGGTCATTGTGGTGGACGACGGTTCCACCGACGGCGGTGCGGAACTGGTAACGTTCATACCTGACCCGCGATTGCGCCTGGTGCGCCAGGCCAATGCCGGTGTTTCCGCCGCCCGGAACCTGGGAATTTCGCTGGCAAAAGGCGAATGGGTTTCCTTTCTCGACGCCGATGACTGGCACCATCCCCAGTACMTGGAAACCCTCCTGTGGACGCAGGCGCGTTACCCGCAGGTCGACACGGTGGCCACCGACTTCTTGCCGGTTCCCGATACGCACACCATGTGGCCGCCGAACTGGCCAGTGCTGGCAGATCAACCGGAAGTGGAACTCATCACCGATCTGCCGCGGCGCTGGATGAGCGCGCCGTCGCTGTGCACCAGCGCGGTGTCCGTGCGAAGCGCGCGCTTGCGGCAAATGCAGCCATGCTTTCCTTCGGGAGAGTCGCACGGCGAAGACCTGGATCTATGGTTCCGTCTGGCTGAGAAAACCCCCGTTGCGCTGGTCCGGTCGCCCTTGATGGCGTATCGGCTGGCTGTGGAAGGCGGCCTGACGACATACCACCCCGACCTGGCCATGCCACCGTTTCTGGAACGCATGCGGGCACGTGCACTATCAGGGGCCATGACCACAGCACAACGCCGGTCTGCACTGTGGCTTGTGGCGCAACACGAGTTGACGCTGGCACGGCAGGCATTGGCATCCGGAAGCCGCCGTGAGGGCTTCGACTGGCTGGTGCGCGCACACCGCGCGGCTACCGGGAGACGCTGGTGGCTGACGGCGGCCATGCTTTTCATGCCGGGCCAGGTGGTGAAAAACTGGCAGCTTTGGCGCACGCGCCGGACCGTTCACACCGGCAGCCCGGCCGAAGCAGGATAAAAAAATGAACCCCAAATCACCCCGCAAAATTACCCCCCTCTGGCATTCCTGCCGGGTCTCCGTGGTCATCAAG
>NZ_JBFUCA010000022.1:0-17907 GCF_056405475.1 Polaromonas sp. P1_G4 | reverse complement strand
GGATATGGGGACTGCCCCGAAGGCACGATCGGCTTGACGCGAGACCAGCCTTCCCCTGCTTCAGTCGGGGTGTCGCCCGGCAAAAATTGCCTCACCACATCGAGCAAATGGTGCGCCTGAAAGATTTCGGCGCCGGGGACCAACGCTGCTTCCTGGGCACTGGCCTCTGGCAGAACCAGCTTCGGCAATTTCTCGGCGGCAAGCCGTGCCGGGCGCGCCAGGGCGAGGCTCATGGCAAGCGCTCCCCGAATGGGACGCAAGTCGCCGCCCAGCGACAACTCGCCGGCGAACTCATAGCCTTCCAGTTTGCGGGCGTCGATCTGGCCGCTGGCCGCCAGGATTCCGAGCGCGATGGGCAGATCGAAACGGCCGGAATCCTTGGGAAGATCAGCGGGTGCCAGATTGACCGTAATGCGTTTATTGGCGGGAAATTCCAGTCCGGCGTTCTGGATGGCCGAGCGCACGCGTTCACGCGCTTCCTTGACTTCCGTTTCCGCAAGCCCGACCAGCGTAAAGCTGGGCAAACCGTTGGCAAGATGCACCTCCACCTGCACGGGCCTTGCTTCCAGGCCCAACAAGGCGCGGCTATGCACTAAAGACAAGCTCATTCGAAACTTCCTCCCTCAGAGGCGGCATCACAACTGAACCCGAGGCCATCCCGGGTTGCAGGTGCACCATACCTTCACCTAAGACGAGTATCGCCTAGCGAGAGAAGCCACCCGCTGGTTCACCAGAAAGGTGTGCCCCGCTGCATCCGATAGTGGCACTCACTTTCGTCCCGTGCACTTGCCTGGTTGTGTCAGTACCAGGATCCGCCGTGGCATTCTTGCCGCCGATCTCCTGGTGCTGGCCGTCCCAGAAACGAACGTTGCAGAAGACCGCCGTGCACTAAAGACAGGCTTGGTGATGCCTTTTTAGCTTAATGCTCCAAAATTGTGCGCTTGATTGCCCTTTATTGGTGCATCGTATCCGGCGCGATTCGCGGAGGTTCGCTCGAAGTTCAGGGGCGGGCCGGTCATCCATGCAAAGCGTCTTTGGCACGTTACCTGCTAAGAAGTCCACGCAAGTTGCCAACCTTTGGAGCTTCTACGGAGACTCCATCAGCAATGACTCGTACAAAAGCCTTAATCCGGCTGAGGTGGTGCTTGACGATGCTGCTTCCCTATTCATCCCTGGAGGAACCCTGAAAATGAAACTCGTAACGGCCATCATTAAACCGTTCAAGCTGGACGAAGTGCGTGAAGCGCTTTCCGGCATTGGCGTGCAAGGCATTACTGTGACTGAAGTCAAAGGCTTCGGCCGCCAGAAAGGCCATACCGAGCTGTACCGCGGTGCAGAGTATGTCGTCGATTTTCTGCCCAAGGTCAAGATCGAAGCAGCAGTCTCCGACGATCTGGTGGATCGCGTGATTGAAGCGGTTGAGGGCGCCGCCCGCACCGGCAAGATCGGCGACGGCAAGGTTTTTGTTTACAACCTCGAGCAGGTCGTGCGCATCCGTACCGGTGAAACCGGCAAGGAAGCGCTGTAAGGCTTACCCCAAAAAACGAAGAGAACATAGACATGAAAAAACTACTTGCCTCCCTTGTACTGGGACTGAGCCTGCTGACGACCGGCGCCGTGATGGCGCAGGCCCCGGCAGCTGCACCCGCCGCTTCCGCTGCAGAAGCCAAGCCGGCTGAAGCTGCTGCTTCCGCCGCCGCGCCTGCCGCAGCGACAGCACCCGCCGCTGCAGCTGCAGCCTCTGCACCGGCTGCCGCTGCGCCCGTTCCCAACAAAGGCGACACCGCCTGGATGATGGTTTCCACGCTGCTGGTCATCATGATGACCGTGCCTGGCCTGGCCCTGTTCTACGGCGGTCTGGTCCGCAGCAAGAACATGCTGTCCGTCCTGATGCAGGTCATGGTGACGTTCTCGATGATCGTCGTGCTGTGGTTTATCTATGGCTACAGCCTGGCTTTCACCGAAGGCAACGCCTTCTTCGGCGGCTTCGACCGGCTCTTCATGAAGGGCATCTGGGACAACGTCGCGGGCACCTTTGCCAATGGCGCCACCTTCAGCAAGGGTGTCGTGATCCCCGAGATCGTGTTCGCAGCCTTCCAGGCCACTTTTGCCGGCATCACCTGCGCGCTGATCGTTGGCGCCTTTGCCGAACGCATCAAGTTCTCCGCAGTGCTGCTGTTCATGGCGATCTGGTTCACCTTCAGCTATGCACCTATTGCCCACATGGTCTGGTTCTGGATGGGCCCTGACGCCTACACCGGCAAGGAAGTCGCCGACGCCATGAGCGCCAAGGGCGGTTATATCTGGCAAATGGGCGCCCTGGATTTTGCAGGCGGTACCGTGGTGCACATCAACGCCGCTGTCGCCGGCCTGGTAGGCGCCTTCTGCATAGGCAAGCGTATCGGCTACGGCAAGGAAGCCATGGCCCCTCACAGCCTCACGTTGACCATGGTTGGCGCCGCATTGCTGTGGGTGGGCTGGTTCGGCTTCAACGCCGGCTCCGCCCTGGAAGCCAACGGTTTCGCCGCCCTGGCCTTCATCAACACGCTGGGTGCTACCGCTGCCGCTGTGCTGGCATGGTGCGTCGGTGAAGCGCTGATGCGCGGCAAGGCCTCGATGCTGGGTGCAGCGTCCGGCGCTGTCGCCGGCCTGGTGGCCATCACGCCCGCAGCCGGCAACGTCGGCATCGGCGGCGGCCTCATCATCGGCCTGATCGCCGGCTTCGCCTGCCTCTGGGGTGTGAAYGGCCTGAAGAAACTGCTGGGCGCTGACGACTCGCTCGACGTGTTCGGCGTGCATGGCGTGGGCGGTATTCTGGGCGCGCTGCTCACCGGCGTCTTCAACTCGCCAGCCCTGGGTGGCCCAAGCTTCGTGGGTGACTGGGTGACCGCCACGGCCGTGACGCCTGACGCTTACACCATCGCCGGCCAGGTCTGGATCCAGGCCAAGGCCGTGCTGATCACCATCGTCTGGTCCGGTGTGGTTTCCTTCATCGCCTACAAGGTGGTTGACCTCACGATTGGCCTGCGCGTCAGCGAAGAAGACGAACGCGAAGGCCTGGACATCACCTCGCACGGTGAGACCGCCTACAACCGTTAATTCATAGTCAGACGAATTCGGGCTGCCCCAGGGCAGCCCCCTGATTGAGTATCTCCTTTGGATGTTCAGCCCGCTGGCGCAAGCCGGTGGGCTGTTTTTTTTGACGCGTGCCTCGTGGGCGTTGCACGATCGCCGGGATTCGGCTGCGGGGGCCGTTTCCGGCGGCGGCCCTGCCGGTGCTAACCTTGGGTCCCTGTCCACTTTTCAGCCTTTCAAGGAACGCCGCATGACATGGCAAACCGTTGTTGCACAACCCAGTGAACTGGGTGAATCGCCGTTCTGGCATCCCGACGAGCAAATGCTGTATTGGGTTGACATTCCAGGCCGGCAGATTCACCGTTGCAACGTCTTTATGGGGACGGTGCAAAGCTGGGCCATGCCGTCGGAGCCCGGCAGCATTGCGCCGGCCCGTACACAGGGGCAAGGCAGTGGCCTGGTGATCGCATTGCGCGACGGCATTTACCGCGCCCGCGAGTGGGGCGCCGAGCTCCAGCAGCTCATGCGGGCCGGCCATGACACCAACACGACGCGGTTCAACGACGGCAAGGCCGATCCGCGAGGCCGCTTCTGGGCCGGCACGATGTATGAACCACGGGACAAGTCCGTGGCCGAGCTTTTTTCCATCGACTGCCGCAACAGCCTTGTGCCTGCGGTGGAGCGCAAGGCAGGCGGCGCCATCATTGCCAATGGCCTGGCCTGGTCGCCGGACGCCGCAACCGTGTACTGGACGGATACCCCCACGCACACCACACATGCCTGGGACTGGGATGCCGACAGCAACGCCATGGCGAACCGCCGCGTGTTCCACCAATGGCCCGGCAAGCCTGCCGGCTGGCAGTTCGGCATGCCCGGTTATGGCGGGCGGCCCGACGGCGCAGCGGTGGACATCCAGGGCAACTACTGGGTGGCCATGTTTGAAGGTGCACGCCTTCTCAAGCTGTCACCGGCAGGAGAGTTGCTGGCCGAAATTCCCGTGCCCGCGCAGTGCCCGACCATGCCGTGTTTTGGCGGTGACGACCTGCAAACGCTTTACGTCACCACGGCACGCTACAACCGCCCGGCGGCCGAACTGCAGGCTTATCCCGAGTCCGGTTGCGTGTTTTCGATGCGGGTGGATGTGCCCRGCTTGCCGGTGAACTTTTTCGAGGACTGAGCTTCGCCCTCTGAAAAAACCGAACAGGCGGCATGCAAAAAGATCAACTCCCCAGGCGCGATACCCACGTACCATCCCAGCCATGCCTTCAGATACCGATGATGTGATGGAGTCCCTGACCGGGCGGATACGCACTGCCGCTGCCGCCGGCACGCCGCTGCGTATTCGGGGTGGCGGCACCAAGGACTTTTACGGCCAATCCCTGGAAGGTGACATCCTCGACATGACGCCATACGCGGGTGTCATCAGCTACGAACCGAGTGAACTGGTCGTGACTGCGCGCGCCGGCACGCCGCTGGCCGAACTCGAGGCCTTGCTGGCGGCCCAGGGCCAGTGCCTGCCCTTCGAGCCGCCCCGTTTTGACGGTTCAGGGGCAAAAGCCACCGTGGGCGGCATGGTTGCCAGCGGCCTGAGCGGGCCAGCACGCGCCAGCGTGGGCGCGGTGCGTGATTACATGTTGGGCCTCAAGCTCATCAACGGGCGTGGCGAACTGCTCACGTTCGGCGGGCAGGTCATGAAAAATGTGGCGGGTTATGACGTCTCCCGGCTCATGGTGGGTGCCCTGGGTACCTTGGGCGTGCTCACTGAAGTGAGCCTCAAGGTGCTGCCGGTAGCGCCTGCCGAGGCCACCCTGCGCTTTGAATGCAGCCAGGCGCAGGCGCTTGACTGGCTGAATGCCTGGGGCGGCCGGCCCTTGCCGCTCAATGCGAGCTGCTGGTCTGAAGAGGCCGGCATCGGTACGCTCTGTCTGCGATTGCGCGGCGCTGTCGCCGCCGTCGAAGCCGCCTGCAAGGTGCTGGGCGGCGAGAAACAAGGCAGCGCCGAAGCTGCCGGCTATTGGCAGGACTGTCGCAACCAGCAGCACCCGTGGTTCCGGGCACGCCAGGTCGACCAGGACTTGTGGCGGCTGTCCTTGCCGCAAACGGCCCATGTTCCGGATTTGCCCGACTCGCCGCTGGTGGAATGGCATGGCGCCCAGCGATGGGTACGGGCAGGCGCGGGGCAAGCACAGGCATTGCGTGCGGCCGCTGCACAGGCTGGCGGGCATGCTACTCTTTTTATAGCTGCCGGCGCAATACCAGCAGGTTCTACAGCCCGATTTGATGCATTAAAGCCGCCATTGGACCGGATCCACCGGGACCTCAAGCGCGAGTTCGATCCCGCCGGAATCCTTAACCGCGGCCGCATGGCGGCGGGCTGGTAATTCATGCGCCGCCTGCGCCATCTCACCGGGCAGCACCGCACGCCCACCATCAACCGCCTGCTCGGCGGCGTGCTTGCGTTCAATGCCGGGGCTGTCAACGCCGGGGGCTTCCTGCTGGTCAGCATGTACACCTCGCACATGACGGGGTTTGTCTCGATCGTGGCCGACAACCTCATCCTTGGGAACCTGACACTGGTGCTGGGTGCGGTGGGCGCCTTGCTGGCCTTCACCCTGGGTGCGGCAGTGACGGCCGTGCTGGTCAATTGGGCGCGCCACCGGCACCTTCGCAGTGAGTTCGCCCTGCCGCTGTTGCTCGAGTCCGTTCTTTTGCTGGTCTTCGGCCTGCTTGGCGCAACGCTGAACCGGCAGACGCCGTTCGCCGTGCCCCTGACCGTGCTGGTGCTGGCCTTCACCATGGGCCTGCAAAACGCGCTGGTCAGCAAAATCTCGTCCTCCCAGATCCGCACCACGCACATGACCGGCGTCATCACCGACCTTGGCATCGAGCTCGGCAAGATGTTTTACTGGAACCGTACCGCCAGCTCCATCGAGTCCCGTGTGCGTGCCAACCGCATCAAGGTACGGCTCTTGGGCACCTTGCTGGCCATGTTCATTGCCGGCGGCCTGGTCGGTGCGGCCGGCTTCAAATACGTCGGTTTCATCTGGGTCGTGCCCCTGGCCCTCATGCTGTTGACCTTGTCCTTGCCGCCGCTGTATGCGGATTTCCAGCGCGCTGCCCGGCGCAAGGCCCTCGCTCTGGCCCTGAAAGAAGGGTCCTGACGCCATGCAAACCCACCTCGCCCCTGAATTCAAAAACACCGCTGACGGCCTGGAGGCTGAAGCCATCCTGCGCAAATGTGTGCATTGCGGTTTTTGCACGGCCACCTGCCCCACCTACCAATTACTGGGCGACGAGCTTGACGGCCCGCGCGGCCGCATCTACCTCATCAAGCAAGTGCTGGAGGGTGAAGCGCCCACACGCAAGACCCAGCTGCACCTGGACCGGTGCCTCACCTGCCGCAACTGCGAAAGCACCTGCCCCAGCGGGGTGGAATACGGGCACCTGGTGGATATCGGCCGCAAGCTGGTTGACGAGCGCGTGCCGCGCCCGGCCGGTGAGCGTGCCGTGCGCTGGGCTCTCAAGGAAGGCCTTCCGTCGCCGCTTTTTGCGCCCGCCATGAAAGCCGGACAAGCCGTCCGCGGCCTCTTGCCCGCATCGCTCAAAAACAAGGTACCGGCCAGGCAGGCTGCCGGCCCATGGCCCGCGCGCCAGCACGCCCGCAAGATGCTCATGCTCGAAGGCTGCGTGCAGCCCGCCATGATGCCCAACATCAATGCCGCCACGGTGCGCGTGCTTGACGCCGCCGGCATACAAACGGTGGTGGCGCAAAAAGCCGGATGCTGCGGCGCCGTCAAATTCCACCTGAACGACCAGGAGGGCGGCAAGGAAGAAATGCGGCGCAACATCGACGCCTGGTGGCCGCATGTGGAAGCTGGCGAGGGCGCGGGTGTTGAGGCGATTGTCATGAATGCTTCGGGCTGCGGGGTCACCGTCAAGGAATACGGCCACATCCTCAGGGACGATCCCGCCTACGCGGCCAAAGCCGTACGCATCAGCGAACTCACGCGCGACCTCAGCGAGCTCATGCCGGAGCTGGTCGGTGAGCTGCAGGGCAAGGTCACGGCACGAACCGGCACGCTGGCGTTTCATCCGCCCTGCACGCTGCAGCACGGCCAGCAGCTGCGCGGCGGGGTCGAGACGCTGATGGGCACATTGGGTTTTGACGTAAAGCTGGCCGCTTGCGAAGCGCACCTCTGCTGCGGTTCGGCAGGCACCTACTCCGTGCTGCAGCCCGACATCGCGTATCAACTGCGCGACCGCAAGCTCGGCAACCTGCAAGCCGCTGCACCCGAAGCCATCATCTCGGCCAACATCGGCTGCATCACCCACCTGCAAAGCGGCACGGCAACGCCGGTGCGGCACTGGGTGGAGGTGCTGGACGCAGCACTAACTCCCACGCAGGCTTCCTGAGTCCCCGATTTTCGGTTTGGGCTGTGCCGTTCAGCCGTAGACAGCCAGGCCCAACAGCTGACGGGCACCCTCAATCAGCAACGCGCCGACGCAACCGGTGAGCCCACCCCAAAAAAGCCACCACTCCTTGCGCCCCGAAAAACCGAAAGCGGCAATCACACACGAAAGTGAGATGAAAAACAGGGCTGCAAAGAATGAGTCTGGTGGAAGCAGCGCTAATATGCCGCCCGAGCGCCCGGGGCGGTAGACGTAACGCCCGGAAATCAGTATCCATACCCCGACCGCTGCAAAACTCAACGGTAACAAGGGGCCAAGGTAGCGTGAAACAAACGAGGGCTTCTTAGCAGGTTGATCTGGCATAGCGAGCCATTATCGCGATCGACAAGGGAAGGCTACTGACATCACGCTGTCAGTAGCAGGTCAGCACCATCAAGGCGTCTTCAACACAAGGAGCCTCCCATGAAAAACGCCGTCACCTGGTTTGAAATTCCCAGCACCCAACTCGACAAAGCCCAGGCCTTTTACGAAGCGGTCCTCGAGTGCAAGATGCGCCGCGAGCCCATGGGCCCGTCCGAAGGCGCGGTGTTTCCCTATGAAGCGGAGGAGGGCGTGGGTGGTGCGATCCTGGCCGGCCCCACAGCGCCTGCTCCGGCGTCCGGCGGCACCTTGATTTATCTCGATGCCTCGCCTTCGCTGGATGCCGCACTGGCGCGCGCCGTCAAGGCCGGCGGCAAGGTCGCCTTGCCGCGCCAGGCGCTGCCGCCCGGTCTGGGTTTTTTTGCGCACATCACCGACCTGGACGGCAACCGCGTCGGCCTGCACGCCGCGGCTTGAGCGTGATGGGCCGCAAGAACTGGATTGCCGTTGCGAGCGCCGAGCATGCGCGGCGCGGCTGCGGGACGCCGGGGGCTGGCTACATGCAGGTGTGCCACGGCAAATGTGGGCCGCTGAAAAAGGTGCTGGCGGGGGACCGCGTGGCCTATTACTCGCCCGCGCTGACCATGGGCGGCAAAGACAAATTCCAGCGCTTTGTCTCTATAGGCGTGGTGCAGGCCGGTGAGCCCTATGCCTTCGACATGGGTGGCGGCTTTGTGCCCTTTCGCCGCGACGTGGCTTACGTGGCCGGGCGGGAGGTGTCCATACTGCCCTGGCTGGACGAGTTCGAGTTTGTGGAAAACCGCCAGCACTGGGGCTACAAGTTTCGCTTCGGCCTGTTCGAGGTCAGCGAGCACGACATGCGCCTGGTCGCGCGGGCCGTGCATGCGGACCTTGTGGCGCTGGGCTTTGAGGCGACTGGTACCGCCGCTGCGCCTCCGCGCCCCATGGCGCTATTTCCGGAGCTGTAGGTAACGACTAGGCCAGCTCGCGGTAAAACACCGTCGTGCCCACCAGCCCGCCGCGCGGCAGCAGCGCATAGCCGGGAATCACGCCCACGCGCTGCCAGCCCAGGCGCTGGTACAGGCGTTCGCCGTTATCGCCGGTCACGGTGTCCAGCACTAGCAACGTCTTGCCGCAGTCGCGCGCCATGTTTTCTGCGGCGCACATCAAGGCCTCACCCAGGCCCTGGCGCCGGCAGCGGCGGTGCACCAGCATCTTGGCCAGGTCGGCGCGGTGCGGCTGGTTCTCGGGCTGGGCCAGCACCAGCTGCACCGTGCCGCAGATACCCCGCGCATCCTCGGCGACCAGCAACGCGCGTTCGCCCGCGGCCACGCTCCGCGCCACACCGCGCCAGAAGCCCGCGGCGCGTTCGCGCGACAGCGGGTGCATAAAACTCACCGAAGCGTCGCCTTCGACGCAGTCGATCAGCACATCGGTGAGTCCGGCAATTTGCTCGTCAGTGACGGCGGGCAGGCGCCGCGGCGACCAGGTTGTCGTGTTCGTCATAGTTCAAGCCCGTTCGGTGGCGATCACCACCGCATAGCGCGCGGGCTTTCGCGTGGGGTTGTGGAACATGGTGGGCCGGTCCAGCTGCATGGCCAGGCAGTCGCCCTCGCGCAGCGCGTGGCGCGCGTCGCCCAGCGTGATGTCGATGGCGCCTTCGAGCACCCACACCTGCTGGTGCACACGCGCATCGCGCGCGCCGGTTTCAAAGGCCACGCGCCCGCCCGGCGGGAAATGCACTTCGACGATCTGCATGGGCTGCGGCACGCCCGGCGGCGAGATGTTGCGCCGCAGGTAGCCCGAAGCCGGGTCCTGCCACTGCAGTTGCTCCGCGTGGCGCGCCACCGGGCTGGCGGGCGCCCGGGCGGCGGGTGCGTCGAACAGTGAGGCCAGCATCACGCCCAGGCCGGTGGCCAGCCGCTCCAGCACCACGGCGGTGGGGCTGCTTTCTCCGCGCTCTATCAGCGAAATCATGGAGCGGCTCACGCCGCTTTTAGCGGCCAGTGCGTCAAGCGACAGGCTTTTGGTGGCTCGCAGCTCACGCACGCGCTCGGCGATGCGCTGGTTCAGGTCGGAGGAAGATTCTGTCATGGTGGAATTATTTTCCACCATATTGGAGGTTGTGTCCAGCGCCTGATCGTTAGGCAGACATGGGCGGCTGGCCGGGCTGAAAACACATGGGCTGCTCGTCGAATGCCAGCCAGCCTGACTGGTCGCACAGACTTTGCACCAGGGCCGAATAGTCGGCCCGCAGCGAGCAGCGCATGCTCAAGGTGTCCTCCGAGGCCGGCAACTGAAATTCGATCCAGCCTTCGTCGGCCTGCATGCGGCCGGTCTGCTCGTCATCATCCCAGGCGATAGCGGGAAGCATGCGCGAGAGCGCGGCCCGCACCGCGACAGCATCGTCCAGCGGGCGCACTGTGCTGTCGTTGAGTTCATCCGGGGTCAGCGGCAACCTTGCGGGTTCGAAGAAAAGGTAGCTATAGGCCATACAGGACTTAGACAGGCTTGAGCCGCACGACAGGCCGCTGCGGCTTGCGGCGCGCGACTTCCTTGAAGCCGGCATCGTCATACATGGACTTGGCGCCGAACCACATAGCGTCGTCATGGGAGCGGCCGGGCTTGTCCACGGGATAGGCCTCGAGCAGCGTGGCGCCCTGCTTTTTGGCGTAGGCGATGGCCCCATGCAGCAGTGCCCGCGCGACACCCTGGCCGCGATATTCAGATGGCACGACAAAACAGATGACCGACCAGACGGGTTTGTCATCGACCGGCTTCATCACCGGCGAACGTTTGAGCTTGGCATAGTCTTCGCGCGGCCCCAGCGACACCCAGCCGACAGGCACCTTGCCGCGGTAGCCGATCAGGCCGGGCGGGGTGTCGCCGCGAGTGAGTTTTTTCAGGTCGGCGCGATTGGCCTGGGGGGCGGTGGTGCCCGCGGGCAGTGGCTCGCGTGCGCCGCTGCGCCGGTAATACATGCACCAGCAGCCACGCGCGACCGAACAGCCTTTGGCTAAAAACAGCGCTTCAAGATCGGGCCAGCGCTCGGGCGTGAGGGGGCGGACGGTGAGCTTCATGGGGCTGTAAGGTCGATCCGATGTTGGCACTATAGTCAAGGCATTACGCCGGCCGCAAGCGTTAGCCCGTGTTGGCTTTGCACTGGATGGCGAAATCCACGTGGTAATGCTCGTCATGGCGAACCCAGGGCTTGCCTTTCGTGAAGTTCAGGTTTTGCTTCAGGTAAGYGCCGCGCGGCGTGGCGAACAGCCGGGGCAAAAACGGCGCATCAAGAATGACCAGGGCAATGCCGGCGCCGCGCGCTTTCGCGGCCAGGTCCAGTTGGTACAGATGCTCGGCGATCGCGGGGAAGTCGATGGTGTATTCGCCGTACTGGGCGTCGGCATTGAACTCAATGTCGTAGCTGAAGCGATTGCCGATCCCCGCCGGCAGCGGTACGGATTTTCCCTGCGCGTCGCGGACCGGCACAAAGAAGTCCACGGACAGGCCGTTCTGATGCGTACGGTGCGGCCGGAAACGCCCGCCAGAAGGCCAGCCCGTTTCGCCATAGACATAGGTGGTCGATGGGCTGGTGGCGTGGAGCGCCGCGTAGGACGCGGTGATGACGTCCGCGACCTTGGCATGCACATGCGTGCGGCCTGCCGTGGCGGCCATCGCGCTGTAAGCCGAGAAGTTGGGGCCGCTGGTCGGCAGCTTGACGCTGCCTTCGATGCGGCCCTTGCTGACCGTGCCGAAGCATTGGCTGTCGGCGGCAAGGGCTTGGACGGACAGGGTCGCCAGCATTGCGGCGATCAGGCAAGCGAGCTTATGCATGGAAGATCAGTTACCAGGCCCCGCGACCATACGAAACAGCAAGCGCGCCAAGAGTAAGTGAGCCGGCCACAAGGCCTCCCAGCGCCAGCCACTCAGCGGTGTTGAAATCCTTGAACGGAGGATCGAATGGGTTCAGGGCCTGCCACCACTTCTTCCCGAGCCGCCTGCGGTTCAGATAGAGCAGTAAATTTCCGCCGCCGACCCAGAGCACCGCTATTAACGAGAGCAGGATCAATTGACCGGGTGGCATGCTTGCCAGGACATCCTTAGCCGTCGGGATCGTGGATGGCGGTGCTGAGGCTTCCGGTATGAGACCGGCAGCCTTGGCCAGGAGGAAGGTCAACAGCATAGGCGCCACAAAGAGCGCCATGTTCTTCCAATAGACCGACTGCGTCTGGGCTCGCACCATGCGGAACCATGCGACGGGCGCGATCACCAGGGTTGCCACGATTGCGACGCAAGCGAGAATTTGAAGAAGCAGTTGCATGGTGATCACGGTTTGCACTATAGCCGGGTGGGCGCTCCCCTATCATCTGCAAACCATGCGCCGCGCCGACCGCCTTTTCCATCTCGTCCAGCTGATTCGCGGCCGCCGCCTGAGCACGGCGGAGTTCCTCGCCAAGCGGCTCGAAGTTTCCGAGCGCACGATTTACCGCGATGTGGCCGACCTGCAGCACCAGGGTGTGCCCATCGAAGGCGAGGCCGGCGTCGGTTACCGGCTGGGCGCGGGGTTTGATTTGCCGCCCTTGATGTTCACGCAAAAGGAAGCCAATGCGCTGGCCGCGTCAGTGCGCCTGGCGCAGGCCTGGCTGGACCCGGCTATGGCGGGTGATGCGGAGGCCGCCTGGGGCAAGATTTTTTCGGTGCTGCCGCCCGCGGCGCGCACAGCGGCCGAAGGCGTGCCGCTGTATGCGGTGGTGATCAATCCGGATGAGGCCATGCAGCGTAGCCTGCAGCTTTTGCGCGAAGCGGTGCATGCGCGTTGCAAGGTGGATGTGCGCTACCTTGATGCGGCCGGGCGTGAAAGCCGGCGCGTGCTCTGGCCGCTGGGCTGTTTTTACTGGGGCAGCGTCTGGACGCTGGGCGCCTGGTGCGAAGCACGGCAGGACTTCCGCAACTTTCGCGTGGACCGCATGGCCGCGATCAACGTGCTGGACGAGCGCATGGGCCATGAGGCCGGCCGTACGCTGGCGGATTATTTGCGGGCCGTCAAAGCCGGCCCCAAACCCCCTTGACGTGGGGCGCTGGCGGCTCAGGCCGCTAGCGCAGCCTCGATGTCCTTGGCCAGGTCTGCTGGCTTGTCGCTGGGCGCATAACGCCGTATGACTTTCCCGTCCTTGCCGACCAGGAACTTGGTGAAGTTCCATTTGATGGACTTGATGCCCAGCAGGCCGGGCGCCTCGGCCGACAGCCACTGGTACAGCGGGTGGGCGGCGGGGCCGTTGACGTCGATCTTGGACATCATGGGGAAACTCACGCCGTAGTTGACCTGGCAGAACTCGGCGATCTGGTCGTCACTACCGGGGTCTTGCGAGAGAAACTGGTTGCTGGGAAAACCCAGGACCGCCAGGCCTTTGCCGGCATATTGTTTGTACAGCTCTTCCAGCCCGGCGAACTGCGGCGTGAAGCCGCATTTGCTGGCGGTATTGACGATGAGCATGACCTTGCCCCTGAAAGCATCGAGTGCGACGTCTTTGCCTGTGATGTCTTTGGCCTGGAAGTCGTAAACCGTTTTTGCTGCGCTCATGGTTGTCTCCTGTGTGAACTGCCATTGAAACATGATGCAATTTCCCGCCGGGCCGCCCCAAGGGAAATTAGCCCCCCTCTTCTTGTGCAAGGGGCAGCGCATTACGCGCTAGCGAAAAGCGTGGGGGCTCTTATTTCAGTGCGATTCTGCACCGCCGGGCGCGGTTTGGGGTGTCGCCGATGGTGCGAKGGCCGCCAGCACCGCGGCCAGCACGATCAGGCTGCCGCCCAGCAGCACACGCGGCGTAAGTTCGGCCGCGCCCAGCGCGGCCGACGACAGGCTGGCAAACAGGATTTCAGTCAGCATCACGATGGCGGTTGTGCCTGCAGCCAGCCGCGCCGCGCCATACTGCAGACCCGCATTGCWGGCCATGAAGGCCAGGCTGAGCGCCAACACTACCGGAATGCCCGCTGCAGCCAGTGCCGGCGCAGGCACCAGCAGCTGCGACATGCCGAGCAGCGCGGCGCCGGCCGCCATCAGGCCGCTACCCCCAAACATGGCCAGCATGCGTGATTCGCTGGGGGTGTGGTTGTACTTGCGCAGCACGGCGTTGGTCACGGCAAAACTGAAGCCGCCCATGATGGCCAGCCAGTCGGCGCCGCCTTGGGGGATGGGCCACGGYGAGTCGGGCGACTTGAGCACGATCAGCACGCCCGTCATGGCCAGCAAGAGGCGCAGCAGCGAGGCGGCCGAGGGCTTTTCGCCCAGCATGACCCAGGCCACCAGCACCGACCAGGCCGGCATCAGATAAAACAGCAGCACCACACGCACCACGTCACCCACTGTCACAGCCCAGTTGAATCCGACATTGGTGAGGCCCGAAGCCGCCGCCAGGAACCACAGCTGGGGATGCGCAACAAAACCACGCCAGGCGGTGGGGCGCAGCGTAAGCAAACCGGTCACCACGACCGCGTAAACCAGCGCCGTGGTCCACAGCGGGTGCAGGCCATGGCCTTGCAGCTGGCGCAGCGGCCACCACGAAACGCCCCAGACGAACGCATTCAGCGTGAGCGCGAGAACGGCTTTTGACGTGCCGCCGCGTACGGGAGCACCGGGAGCATCGGCCAGCATCAGTGCGATTTATCGCTGCGGGCGATGCTCAGCAGGTGGTCCACCTGCTCTTTGTATTTGACGGTGTTGCGCTTGTGCCAGCGCTGGATCACCCACATGAAGCCTGCCACCACTACGCCAAAGGCTGTGATGGCGCCGAAGGCCGACAGGCCCATGCCGGTGGAGAGGCTGTAGAAAGCCCCCAGGCTCAAAATGCAGGCCTGTTCGTTGAAGTTCTGCACGGCGATCGAGCGGCCCGCGCCCATGAGGTTGTGGCCGCGGTGCTGCAGCAGCGCGTTCATGGGCACGACCAGGAAGCCGCCCAGGCCACCCAGCAGGATCAGGAAAGGTGCGGCCACCCAGACATTGCCGATGAAGTTCATCAAGATGACCAGAAGGCCCATGGCAATACCTAGTGGCATCACGCTGGTGGCCTGGTCCAGCCGCATGCGCATGGAGGCCAGCACGGCACCGACGGCGGTTCCGATGGCGACCACACCGACCAGGGACGAGGCCTGCGTCGTGCTGTAGCCCAGGGCGGCCGCGCTCCAGGCCAGCACGATGTAGCGCAAATTACCCGACACGCCCCAAAACAGGGTGGTGGTCGCCAGGGAAATCTGACCCAGCTTGTCGCGCCACAAGGCTGAGTTGCAGTTCCAGAAATCGGGCAGTAGCTCGAGCTTGTTGCGCGGCATGGGCCGCATCTCCACGCCGGTGTCGGGGATGCGTGTGTTGAACCAGGCCGCGATGATGTAGAGCAGGATCAGCACGGAAATCGCGGCTTCAGGGGCGGTGTCGATGCCGGTAGTGAAAATGGGAAAGTCAAACGAAAGCAATAGCGACGACACTGAATGGCCCACGAGCTGGCCGCCCAGCAAAACGCCGAGGATGATGGAGGAAATCGTCAAGCCTTCAATCCAGCCGTTGGCCTTGACCAGCTGCGAAGCCGGCAGGAGTTCGGTGAGGATGCCGTATTTTGCGGGGGAGTAAGCCGCCGCCCCGAGCCCGACGATGGCATAGGCCAGCAGCGGATGGGAGCCAAACAGCATCATCAGGCAGCCGATGACCTTGATGGCATTGCTGACAAACATGACGTTGCCTTTGGGGCGGGCATCGGCAAAAGCCCCCACAAAAGGCGCTAACACCACGTAAAAGAGCGCAAACATGGGTACCAGCGCCGCCGGTTGCCATTTGGGCGCGCCGCTGGTTTTCAGCAGCTCCACGGCGGCCACAAACAGCGCGTTATCAGCCAGCGAGCTGAAAAACTGGGCCGCCATGATGGTGTAGAAACCGCGCTTCATTAAACTGTTGTGGTCACTGCATCAATGCATCAGCGGATCTGATGCGGCAAGATAAGGGTGAATGTCTCCAGACGATTCCGGTTTATAGCATGGGGGGCGGTGTCAGAATGCAAAAGACCTCATCCAGAGGCCTTTCGTCCCGACGGGCCCGCCAGCCTGCCACGCTCCCGGAAAACAATTTACTGCGCCATGYCACGTCCCATTCTTGCCACCATTCACACCGCAGCGCTTGCCCACAACCTTGCCCGCGCGCGCGCTGCCGCGCCCGATGCGCGGGTCTGGGCCGTCGTCAAGGCCAATGCCTATGGTCACGGCATCGAACGTGTTTTTGATGCGCTGCGCAGCGCCGACGGATTTGCGTTGCTGGACCTGGCTGAAGCGCAGCGCCTGCGCGCGCTTGATTGGCGCGGCCCCATCCTGCTGCTGGAGGGCTGCTTCGAGGCGCGGGATCTCGAGTTGTGCTCCCGCCTGGGCCTGTGGCATACCATTCACTGCAACGAGCAGATCGACATGCTGGCTGCCCACAAGACGCAGCTGCCGCACCGTGTCTTCCTCAAGATGAATTCGGGCATGAACCGGCTGGGCTTTGCACCCGAACGCTACCGTGCGGCGTGGACGCGCCTGAATGCATTGCCCCAGGTCGAAGAGATTACGCTGATGACGCATTTTTCCGATGCAGACGGCCCGAAAGGTATCGCCGCGGCGCTGAAGGCCTTCGACGCCGTCACACACGACCTGCCGGGTGAGCGCACCCTCAGCAACAGCGCCGCCACCTTGCGGCACGGCGATGTGCTGGCCGGGCGCTCCGACTGGGTGCGGCCCGGTATCCTGGTTTACGGCAGCGCGCCCGACTTCCCCGAGCACAGCGCGGCCGACTGGGATTTGCAGCCCACCATCACGCTGTCATCGAAAATCATCGGCATCCAGGAGCTCAAAGCCGGCGATACCGTGGGTTACGGCTCCTGTTTCACGGCCGACGGCCCGCTGCGCATCGGCGTGGTGGCCTGCGGTTACGCAGACGGCTACCCGCGCCACTGCAGCACAGGTACGCCGATGCTGGTGAATGGCGTGCGCACCAGCATGGTGGGGCGGAACTTGAATATGCCGGCTTCTGGATACGCGTCTGGGCATCGCTGATTGATACCGTGTTGTTCTGCGTGCTGATCTTCCCGCTGCTGACGGTCATCTACGGCACCGCTTACTGGAACAGTACAAAGCTGGTTCAGGGGCCGGCGGATTTCCTGATCTCATGGGTTATTCCGGCTGTGGTGGTCGTGGGCTTCTGGATCGTTCGGCAGGCGACACCCGGGAAAATGGCGATTGCTGCCCGCATCGTGGACGCCAGGACCGGCCTCAAGGCCACGGCAGGCCAGTTCGTCATCCGCTACGTCGGTTATGTGCTGTCCACCATTCCCTTTTGCCTGGGTTTTTTCTGGGTGGCTTTCGACGCCCGCAAGCAGGGCTGGCACGACAAGCTCGCCGGCACGGTTGTCGTGCGCGACAAGGCCGGCACTACCCAGCCTGTCGCGTTCAACGGCTGATACCCGCTCTCTCCGGCATCAACCCTGCCTGCCATCATCAAGAGGTGCCCATGCCAGTGGCTTCATCCATCACCGTTCGTCCCATAGCGCCGCAGGATTTCGAGGCCTGGTTGCCCCTTTGGCTGGGCTACAACAAGTTCTACGGCCGATCCGGTGAGACGGCGCTGGCTGACGACATCACCGCAATGACCTGGTCGCGCTTTTTTGATGCGTATGAGCCTGTCCACGCTCTGGTGGCGGAGTCTGGCGGCGAACTCGTGGGCCTCACGCATTACCTGTATCACCGTAGCACCACCCGCATTGCGCCGGTCTGTTATTTGCAGGATCTGTTCACGGCTGAAGCCGTGCGCGGCCGGGGCGTTGGCAAGGCGCTGATTGAAGCCGTGTACGAGAAAGCCCAGGCCGCCGGTTCTACCCGCGTTTATTGGCAAACCCACAAAACCAACAACACGGCCATGAGGCTGTATGACCAGGTGGCGGAAAACTCCGGCTTCGTGGTGTACGCCAAGGCGCTTTAGGCGCCGTCGAACCGCGGCTCACTGCGGCGTGATTTTCGCGCCTGTGAGTT
>NZ_JBFUCA010000021.1:0-17337 GCF_056405475.1 Polaromonas sp. P1_G4 | reverse complement strand
AAGGAATCAACTTATGACAGAAAAAATGACTTCCAGAGGGAGTTGCCATTGTGGAAAGGTCGCGTTTGAGGTCGACGGCCAGCCGAACAGCGCCCTGGCCTGCAACTGCTCCATCTGCCAGCGCAAAGGGTCGCTGCTGTGGTTTGTGCCGCATGACCAGCTCCGTTTGCTGACACCCGATGAAAATGCCAGCACCTATCAGTTCAACAAGCATGTGATCAGCCACCGTTTCTGCCCCGCCTGTGGCATTCATCCTTATGGCGAAGGGACGGATCCTGCCGGCAATCGCATTGCAGCTGTCAACGTCCGCTGCCTCGAGGGAATCGATCTGGACACCATCAAGGTGACRCATTTTGACGGGCGTTCTTCCTAGCTCTTCCCGGAACCCCCGGATCCTGTATTCCCGGACTCTGGCGGACGCAATAATCTGCCACTTCGTCCGCACCCCTGGGGCCGGTATTCCCGGCCATTACTCATATTGCTCAGTGCTGTCTGACTTCCCTTGGGCCAGTCGGCCTCGACATTTTTTTACTGACACCATGACTTCCAGCGACATTGAAAATATCGAGCGCGCCACTGTGGCAGCTGTATCACCCGAGGAGCAGCTTGAAATCGAGGGCTGGCTGCTGCCCTTTGACAGCGGGACCGTCAGCCGGGCCAAAAGTGCGGTGCCCCTGCTGCATCAACCCCCCGCCGATGGCGTGATCGATCGCATTGAAGGGCTGTACCGTGCGCGCGGCAAGCGGGCCGTCTTCCGGCTGGCCAATGAGGCCTGCTTTGATGCCTTGCGCCGCGAACTGGGCACGCGGGGTTACACGGCAGGCAAGCCGGTGCTGGTGGAAGTGGCGCAGGTCAAGTCCATGCGTGGTGTGTCGGCGCAGGCACTGGCTGAAACAGCCCACGCGCCGGACGAGGCCTGGGCCGCGTTGTTCCTGGCCGAGGGTTTTGACCCCGTGGACGGCGCCAGCCGTGTCAGGTCACTGAGCCGCGGGCGTGATTCCGTGTTTGCCAGCGTGCGCGAAGGCGGCAAGGCCATTGCGGCTGGCGCGGCGGCGTTCAGCCACGGATGGTCCAGTGTCCACGGCATGCGAACCGACCCGGCACATCGCGGCAAGGGATTGGCGGGCCGGGTACTGACCGCCATGGCCGAAGCGGCCATGCAGCGGGGCATTGAGCGTGTATTCCTGCAGGTGGAAGAAGGCAATGCCCCGGCGCGGGCGCTTTACCGGCGGGCGGGCTTTGAAACGGTCTGGAGTTATGACTACTGGACCCAGGGCTGAACCTTGATCCAGGCGCGGTGCGGAATTGGGTGTGTGCGGGATACTGGATGCGGCAAGTTGCTATGATTTTTATAGCTGCTTGCGATGGTGGCTATTAGGCTAGAGCCTGCTTTATTGTTATTTTCAGGCCTGATTTGATCGAATTTGGCTGTCTTGCCGCCCCGTCTTGCCTCAAAAAAACGGCTTTGCAGTACCTGGAAGCCGTTCTTCATGAACATATTTGGCCTCCTGCCCAATAGGGTCATGCGCGAGCCGCTATCTATTTCATAGCGCGCCATGCGAGACAAGGGTGCAACTTGCCGCATGTGCGCGCCGCCCGGCACGCCAGCCGGGCGCGAAAGCCTTCAGGCTTCGGCTGCCGGTTCGGCGATGCCGCCGACCACGTGGCTGAAGCCGCCATCCACATAGGTGATCTCGGCGCTCACGCCTGCGGCCAGGTCGCTCAGCAAAAAGGCGGCGACGTTGCCGACGTCTTCAATCGTCACATTGCGGCGGATTGGCGAGGCCTCGGCGACCACACTCAAAATCTTGCCGAAGCCCTTGATGCCGCTGGCGGCCAGGGTTTTGATCGGGCCGGCGCTGATGCCGTTGACGCGCATGCCCTTGGGGCCCAGCGATTCGGCCAGGTAGCGCACCGAGGCTTCCAGGCTGGCTTTGGCCAGGCCCATGGTGTTGTAGTTGGGCACGGTGCGCACGGCGCCGAGGTAGGTCAGCGTGAGCAGGGCCGATTTTTTGTTGAGGTAGGGCAGGGCCGCCTTGGCCATCGCCGGAAAGCTGTAAGCGCTGATGTCGTGGGCGATCTTGAAGCCCTCACGTGACAGGCCGTCCAAAAAGTCGCCGGCGATCGCCTCGCGCGGCGCAAAGCCGATGCTGTGCACAAAGCCGTCAAACGTTGGCCAGGTTTTGGAGAGGTCGGCAAACATCTTGTCGATCTGCGCGTCGTCGCCCACGTCGCAGTCAAAAATCAGTTTCGAGTCGAAGTCGGCAGCAAACTCGGTGATGCGGTCCTTGAAGCGCTCGCCGACATAGCCGAACGCCAGCTCGGCGCCCTGGGCATGGCAGGCCTTGGCGATGCCATAGGCGATGGACCGGTTCGAGAGGACCCCCGTGATCAACAGTTTTTTGCCAGTGAGGAATCCGGTGTTGGTGGCCATGCAGGTGCTCCAGAGTAGGTAGTTCGCGGGGGAAGGGAAGGCAAGGGACAGGGGCGCAGTGTCTGCGCGCCGCAATCTTGCCAGCTTAAGTAGTGCAGAATTGTCGCATGCGAAGTTTGCTGGTTTGGGTCCTGCTGGGTCTTTCATCACCGTCATGGGCCGCGCACGGCTATGCACTCTGGGGAGACCTCAAGTACCCCGCGGGGTTTGCCCACTTCGACTACGTCAACCCCGCAGCACCCAAGGGCGGGGACCTGCGCCTGGTCAGCAACCTGCGTTACTCGACTTTCGACAAATACAACCCTTTCACAATCAAAGGCTCGGCGCCGGCCTATTTGTCGAGCTTCATGTTCGACACGCTGCTGACGGGGGCGATGGACGAAACCGCCTCAGGCTACGGGCTGCTGGCCGAAGACGTCGAGGTGTCGGCTGACGGGCTCACGGCCACCTTCCGCCTGCGCAAGGAAGCGCGCTTTCACAACGGTGACCCGGTGCTGGCGGCCGACGTCAAATACAGCTTTGACACCCTGATGGGCCCGCATACCTCGCCGTCCTACAAGACCGTGTTCGAAGACGTCGCAGCCTGCGAGGTGGTGGGCGAGYGGACGGTGCGCTTTCGTTTCAGGAAGCCGAACCGCGAACTGCCGTTGAAAGTGGGCGGCATGGCGGTGTTCAGCCGCAAGTGGGGCATGGACGCCACCGGTAAGGCCAAGCCCTTCAATGAGGTCGTGACCGACATCCCCATTGGCAGCGGGCCCTATCGAATCGGCCTGGTGGTTTTCGGCAAAGACATCAGTTATGTGCGCGACAAGACCTACTGGGGTGAGAAACTCAATGTTCGGGTCGGTACAGGGAATTTCGACACCGTCACCGTCAAGATTTACAAGGACAACACTGCCAAGCTTGAGGCGCTCAAGGCCGGTGAGTTCGACATCATGCGTTTCTTCTCGGCCGGCGACTGGGCGCGGCGCCTGACGGGCAAACGTTTTGACAGCGGCGAACTCGTCAAGGGGGAATTCAAGCATAGCCTGCCCACGGGTTTCCAGAGCTATGTGCTAAATAGTCGGCGTGAAAAGCTCAAGGACCCGCGCGTGCGGGAAGCTCTGGGACTGGCGATCGACTACGAGTGGATGAACCGCCAGTTGTTTTACAACGCCTACCAGCGCGTGACCGGCCTGTTCGGAAACACCGATTGCCAGGCCACCGGACTGCCGAAGCCCGAAGAGCTGGCTTTGATGGAACCCTGGCGCCAGGACATCCCCGCAGCGGCATTCGGCGCCATGTACGTGCCGGCGCGCACTGACGGCGACTCTTCGCTGCGCGCTAATTTGCGCCGTGCCCAGGTGCTCCTGAAGGAAGCCGGCTGGGAGGTTCGGGACGGCAAGCTGCGCAACGCCAAAGGCGAGGCTATGGTGCTGGAATACCTGGATAGCAACGAGGGCGGTGTGCGCACGATTTCGCCCTGGATACGCGCCCTCGAAAAGCTCGGCATCCAGCTCAACTTCCGGCAGGTCGACTTCGCGCTCTACCAGCAGCGCCTCGATAAATTCGAGTTCGACATCATCTCCATCGCCTACGGTGGCACCAACAACCCGGGTCAGGAGTTCGCCGACATGTTCGGTAGCAAGGCCGCCGCCACTGAGGAGTCGGGTAACTTCAGCGGAGCCGCCAATCCCGCGATTGATGCCATGATCACCAAAATGACCAGCGCCAAAACCAAGGCCGAGTTGTTGCCCGCCTGCCGTGCATTGGAACGCATCGTGGCGCACAGCCACTACCTGCTGCCGGAATGGACGGCCGGCACCCATCGCGTGGTCTATAACGCACGCCGCCTTGCCATGCCGGGCCAGATGCCACCCTATGCGCCAGGCGAGACCTGGATCATCGATACCTGGTGGAAAAAATGAACACCCCCGTCGGACGTTCGCTTCGCGTAACGCCTTCCCCCCTTGCAGGGGGCGGCAGCTGCGGCCCGGCAAAGCCAGTTCCGCGCTGCCCACCGGGTTTGGCGGGAGTTTGATCGATCATGTTTGCCTACATTCTCAAACGCTGTCTTTTGATGATCCCGACTTTGTTCGGGGTGTTGCTGATCACCTTTGTGGTGACGCAGTTCGTGCCGGGCGGGCCGGTGGAGCAATACATGGCCGAGGCCAAGGCCGGCCCCAGCGGTGGAGGCGGTGCCGAGGGTGGCGGCCTGAGCTACCGGGGTGGGCAGGGCGTCGACCCGAAACGCGTCGAGCAGATCAAGGCGCTCTATGGTTTCGACAAGCCGGCGCCCGAGCGCTTTTACCTGATGCTCAAGCAGTTTTTGAGCTTTGACCTTGGCAGAAGCTTCTTCCACAACAAGGAGGTCTGGCAACTGGTCAAGGAAAAGCTCCCGGTTTCCATCAGCCTGGGTTTGTGGACCTTCTTCATCAGCTACCTGGTGGCTGTGCCACTGGGCGTCGCCAAGGCGGTGCGTGCCGGCTCGCGTTTCGATTTCGTCACAACCTTGCTGGTGCTGACCGGCTATGCCATTCCTGGCTTTGTGCTGGGTGTCGCGCTGCTGGTGATCTTCGGCGGCCAGTTGCAGTGGTTTCCGTTGCGCGGCCTGACCTCGCCCAATTGGGAGACTTTGAGCTGGGGTGCGCGCATCACCGATTACCTCTGGCATATCACCTTGCCGGTCACGGCCATGGTGCTGGGCAGCTTCGCAGTCACGGCCATGCTGACCAAGAACTCCTTCCTGGAGGAAATCCGCAAGCAATACGTGCTCACGGCCCGCGCCAAGGGCCTGGGTGAGCGCCAGGTGCTGTGGAAGCATGTGTTCCGCAATGCGCTGATTCCCCTCATCACCGGCTTCCCGGCCGCCTTTATCAGCTCGTTCTACACCGGTGCGCTGCTGATCGAAACCCTGTTCTCGCTGGATGGCATGGGGCTGCTCAGCTATGAAAGCATCATCCGGCGCGACTACCCGGTGGTGCTAGGCACGCTCTACCTGTTTACCTTGATCGGCCTGTTCACCAAGCTGATTTCCGATTTGTCTTATGTCTGGGTGGATCCGCGTGTACGGTTCGATTAACCCCCCTGAAGCCACCTCCGGCGGCCTTCCCCCCGAGGGGACGCCTCCTGCGGACGGGCAAAGCCCGGTCCGCGGCGACGCTGTACAAGAAAAGTACGTTTCGAACTCTCCCGCCAAGCGCGCCTGGAGGCGTTTTCGGCGCAACAAGCTGGGGTTTTACAGCCTGGTGGTGTTCTGTACGTTGGTGGTGCTCAGTCTTTGTGCCGAGCTCGTCTCCAACGACCGGCCGCTGCTGGTGCGCTATGAGGGAGGCTATTACTTTCCCATGGTCAAGGACTACAGCGAGAAGACCTTTGGGGGTGACTTCGACACGACCACCGATTACCTCGATCCCTATATCCAGGAACGGCTGGCGCGTGGCAGCAATTTCGCGTTGTACACCCTCAATCCCTACGGGCCCAACACCCTCAATTATTTTGCGAAAGAGCCCAACCCCTCGAAGCCGACGCGCGCCAACCTGCTGGGCACCGACGACCGGGGGCGCGACCTGCTGGCCCAGCTGATTTACGGCTTTCGGGTCAGTGTACTGTTTGCGCTGGCGCTGACGGTCACCGGTGTGCTGCTCGGCATGCTGACGGGGGCGCTACAGGGCTATTTCGGTGGCAAGACCGATTTGCTGTTCCAGCGTTTCATCGAAATCTGGGGCTCCGTACCGGAGCTCTATCTGCTGATCATCTTCAGCGCCGTTTTTGCGCCTAGCGTTGCGTTGTTGCTGATCCTGCTCAGCCTGTTCGGATGGATGGGGTTGTCAGACTATGTGCGCGCCGAATTCCTGCGCAACCGGCAGATGGACTACGTGCGTGCCGCGCGCGCGCTGGGCGTGGGTAACTTGCACATCATCTGGCGGCACATCCTGCCCAACAGCCTGACGCCTGTGGTGACTTTTTTGCCGTTTCGCATGAGTGGCGCGATTTTGGCGCTGACTTCGCTTGATTTCCTGGGTCTGGGCGTACCGCCGGGCACGCCTTCGCTCGGTGAGTTGCTGTCGCAAGGCAAGAACAGCATCGATGCGTGGTGGATATCGCTGTCTACCTTCGCGGTGCTGGTGATTACGCTGCTGCTCCTCACCTTCATGGGCGACGCCTTGCGCGATGCCCTGGATCCCAGGAAGGCCGACTGATGACGCCGCCGCTCCTTGATGTCAAAAACCTGCAGATCTCGTTCGCAGGAAAATCCGTCGTCTACGGCATCGATTTTTCCATCGCACCCGGCGAAAAGCTTGCGCTGGTGGGCGAATCGGGTTCGGGCAAGACCGTGACGGCGCTGAGCCTGCTACGGCTGGCGCAAAACGCCGTGGTCGGTGGCAAGGCTGTTTTTACCGGCATCGATGCGGCAGACCGGGCCGCCAGCGGTGCGCCGCCCAGGGCGCCCGTGGATTTGCTGTCCTTGCCGGAGCAGTCCTTGCGTGGGATTCGCGGCCGTGACATCGCCATGATCTTCCAGGAGCCCATGACAGCACTGAACCCCCTGTTCAGTGTGGGCAACCAGATCGCCGAAGTTCTTCAGCTAAAACAGGGCCTGACCCCCGCTGAATGTGCGCAAGCAGCTATCAAATTGCTAGCAGATACGGGTATCACCGAGCCTGAAAGGCGGGCCAACTCCTTTCCGCATCAACTTTCGGGTGGCCAGCGGCAGCGGGCCATGATTGCGATGGCGCTGGCTTGCCAGCCCCGGCTGCTGCTGGCCGATGAGCCGACCACCGCGCTGGATGTCACCCTGCGCGGCCAGATCCTGGACCTGCTGGGCGAGCTGCAGCAGCGCAACGGCATGGCGGTGCTGATGATCACACACGACCTGAACCTCGTGCGCAAGTTTGCCGACCGAGTCGCGGTGATGGAAAACGGCCACATCGTGGAGCAGGGTGCCGTGGCGGAGGTTTTTGCCCGGCCACAGCACCCTTACACGCGCAAGCTGATCGACAGCAAGCCGCAGCGGGACGGGCTGGCGGCCGACGCTGGTGCGGAAGCGGGCGTGGGGCCGGCCATGCGTGCGGAAAGCCTGCGCGTGGCGTATCCGGTCTCCATTCCAGGCATACGCGGGTGGTTTAAAAAAGCCGAATTTGTGGCGGTCAAAGACGCCAGTTTTCATATCCCCCCGGGCAGGACGCTGGGCGTGATCGGTGAATCAGGATCCGGAAAATCCACCCTGGCGTTGGCCAGCCTGGGCTTGCTGCCTTTTTCAGGGCAGCTGCAGGCGGCCGGCCAGACCTGGAGCCGGGATGCGGCACGCAACAAGGCCATCCGCCGCGCCGTTCAGGTCGTGTTCCAGGACCCRTTTTCTTCCCTGTCACCCCGCATGACCGTTGAAGCCATTGTGGAGGAGGGCCTGACGGTGCACGAGCCCAAACTGGCCCCAGCCGGGCGGCGGGAWCGGGCGCTGCAGGCGCTGGCCGATGTCGGTATGACCGAGGCCCAGTTTCCGGGTTTGCTGCAGCGCTATCCGCACGAATTTTCAGGCGGGCAGCGCCAGCGGCTGGCCATTGCGCGCGCGCTGATCGTCAACCCCAGCCTGCTGGTGCTGGACGAACCCACCAGCGCGCTGGACGTCACTATCCAGAAACAGGTGCTGGGACTGCTGCAAAGATTGCAGCGCGAGCGTGGCCTGAGTTATTTGCTGATCACGCACGACGTCGACGTGATTCGTGCCATGGCCCATGAAGTCATGGTGATGAAGGACGGCGATGTGCTGGAGTCAGGCTCACTGAGCGAAGTGCTGGATACACCTCAGCATCCCTATACGCGGGTTCTGGTCACCGCGGCTTGAATATTGTGCGTCTCCACGGCCCCGCGGAGATCACAAAAAATCCTTATAAATTACTTTAACTAAATTAAAAATCCATATGATTTAATTGGTTTTATTGGATTTACAAATTTTTTTCAAGGAAGCGTGAAGAGGAGGCGTCATTTGGACTTTCACGCAGCGATGCATTCATTTTGACGCTGCTTCTTTCTAGTGGTGACGCCGGATTGGTTGGCCGAAAAGGACATGCCTTGGGTCGATTCATCAGGCCTGTTCCAATGAGCAGGTGGGCGTCGTAACCAGAAGGATTTACATCGACGGTTCAGGCAATCTCTAGCGTGTCAGGCACGGAAATTGTTTGCATCGAAGGGCGCAGCACGTTACAATAAGAGCTTCACGACCAAATGGGCGGGTTTTCACCGCCCATTTTTTTTGGGCGTTTGTTTTTGAACATACGGATTTAGAGCGGGTTTAAGAGACTGAATGGCATTGCAAGAGACGATTGAGCAAACTGTGACGGGGCTGGGCTACGAGCTGGTCGAGATCGAACGCACCGGCGGTGGTTTGCTGCGCGTCACGATCGACATGTCTTACGTCAAGGGTGCCGAACAGTTCATCAATGCCGAGGACTGCGAAAAAGTCACCCGCCAGCTCCAGTTTGTCCTGGAAGTCGAAGGCGCCGAATATGCGCGGCTGGAAGTCAGTTCCCCCGGCATCGACAGGCCCTTGCGCAACGAAAAAGATTTTGAGCGTTTTGCCGGTGAGTTGATCGACATCACGCTCAAGGCTCCTATTGGCGTGGCTGCCAGCGCCGGTTCAACCGTCGCGGCCAGCCGCAAGAAGTTTCGCGGCACGCTGGAGCGTGTCGTGGCCGCGGACGGCGTGGCCGGCTGGCAGATCGTGTGGAGCGATGAGCCGGCCGTCAAACCCGGCCAGAAGGTCAGTAAGAAGAAGGTTCCCGCACCGCTGCAGGCGTTGGGTTTTACCCTCGATGAAATTCAACAGGCGCGCCTCGCGCCCGTGGTTGATTTCAAGGGGCGTAAACCCAAAATAACGCCTGGTGCCGAACCCTTTGCAGAGAATTAATTTCAAGAAATGAAGAAAGGCAGGCTTGTGAAATGAATCGCGAACTGTTGATGTTGGTTGATGCCATCTCGCGTGAAAAAAATGTGGAACGTGACGTCGTTTTTGGCGCCGTCGAGCTTGCGCTCGCCTCGGCCACCAAGAAGGTGTACGAAGGCGAAGTGGACATCCGCGTGGCCGTCGACCGTGACAACGGCAATTACGAGACCTTCCGCCGCTGGCTGGTGGTGCCTGACGAAGCCGGCCTGCAGAACCCCGAAGCCGAAGAGCTGGTCAGCGACGCACGCGACGAGATTGCCGACATCGAAGAAGGCGACTACATCGAAAAGCCGGTGGAAAGCCTGCCCATCGGCCGTATTGGCGCGCAAGCCGCCAAGCAGGTCATTCTGCAGAAAATCCGTGACGCCGAGCGCGAAATGCTGCTCAACGACTTCATGTCGCGCGGCGACAAGATTTTTGTTGGCACCGTCAAGCGCATGGACAAGGGCGACATCATTGTCGAATCCGGCCGTGTGGAAGGCCGCCTGCGCCGTTCCGACATGATCCCGAAGGAAAACCTGCGCTCCGGCGACCGCGTGCGCGCCATGATCATGGAAGTTGACACGACCCTGCGCGGCGCGCCCATCATCCTCTCGCGCACGTCGCCCGAGTACATGATCGAGCTGTTCCGCCAGGAAGTCCCTGAAATCGAACAAGGCCTGCTGGAGATCAAATCCTGCGCCCGTGACCCCGGTTCCCGCGCCAAGATCGCCGTGCTGTCGCACGACAAGCGTGTCGACCCGATCGGCACCTGCGTCGGCGTGCGCGGCACCCGTGTCAACGGCGTGACCAACGAGCTCGCCGGCGAGCGCGTGGACATCGTGCTGTGGAGCGAAGACCCGGCCCAGTTCGTGATCGGCGCGCTGGCCCCGGCCAACGTGTCGTCCATTGTGGTCGACGAAGAGCGCCACGCCATGGACGTCGTCGTCGATGAAGAAAACCTGGCCATTTCGATCGGCCGCGGCGGCCAGAACGTGCGCCTTGCCGCCGAGCTGACCGGCTGGAAGATCAACATCATGACGGCCGATGAATCTGCGCAAAAGCAGGCGACCGAGACCGATTCCAGCCGCAAGCTGTTCATGGAAAAGCTCGACGTGGACGAGGAAATCGCCGACATCCTGATCTCCGAAGGCTTCACCAGTCTCGAAGAAGTGGCTTATGTGCCGCTGCAGGAAATGCTGGAGATCGAGTCCTTCGACGAAGACACCGTCAATGAGCTGCGCACGCGCGCCAAAGATGCGCTCTTGACGATGGAAATCGCCAAGGAAGAAAATGCCGAAGGCGTGTCGCAGAACCTGCGCGACGTCGAAGGCCTCACGCCAGAGCTGATCGCCAAACTGACAGAAGCGGGCATCCATACCCGCGACGACCTGGCCGATCTGGCCGTGGACGAACTTACCGATATCACCGGCCAGTCTTCGGACGAAGCCAAAGCCCTGATCATGACCGCACGCGCCCATTGGTTTACCGATGAACCCGCTGCCGCTGACACCCCTGCACCTGCAGCGGCCCAAGAGCAATGATCATGGAGGCCAGCAGGAAAAAAACATATGTCCAGTACCACTACCGTCGCTGAATTCGCAGCTGAACTCAATAAATCTCCCGCCACCCTGATCGAGCAATTGACCAGCGCGGGTGTCGCCAAGGCGCAAGCCAGCGACCCCTTGTCCGAAGCGGACAAGCAGAAGCTTCTCGGCTATCTGCAGGCCAGCCATGGCACCGTCACGGCCGAGCGCAAGAAGATCACCCTGGTGAAAAAATCCACCAGCGAGATCAAGCAGGCCGATGCCACCGGCAAGGCACGCACCATCCAGGTGGAAGTGCGTAAAAAGCGTACCTTTATCAAGCGTGACGACGGCTCCGACCAGCCTGCGGAAGAAGTGCAGCCTGAAGTGGCCGCTCCGCCGGCACCTCCCGTCATCGACGATGCCGAGCTGATTCGCCGCGAAGAAGAAGCCAGCCGCCACGCAGAACTGCTGCGCCGCCAGGAGCAGGAGCTTGCTGAAAAACGCCGTCTTCGCGAAGAGCAGGACGCCAAGGATGCTGCGCGCGAGCAGGAGCGCCTGGCCGCCGAGCAAACCGCCCAGGCGGCTGCTGCAGCCGCCGAGGCCGTGGTCAAGAAAGCCAAGCCAGCCGGAAAAGCCAAGGAAGCCGCGCCAGTAACAGCTGAAGCCACCAAGGCCGCTGAAACCGCTGCGGCCGTACAGGCCACGAAGGCTGCCGATGCCGCGGCTGCCGCTGCAACTGCCAAGGCCAAAGCCACCGCCGAATTCCAGGCCGACGCCGCCAAGGCGCAAGAGCTCCAGGATCGCCGCCGCAAGGCTGAAGCAGAAGCTGCCGGCATTCGCGCCATGATGTCCGCGCCCAAGCGCGTTCTGGTGCCCCACGTCGATCCCAAAGCCGCCATCAAGGGCACGCTGCACAAGCCGGCCGGGGCGCCGGGTGCCGCGGCCAAACCGGGTGCGCCGGCCGCTGCGGGGGCCCCTGGCGCCGCCGGCAAGAAGGAAGTCAAGTCGGAGAACCTGTCTTCGACCTGGAAGGACGACGCTGCCAAGAAGAAGGGCATTCCAAGCCGTGGCGCACCCGTTGTGCCCGGCCGTGGCAATTTCCGTGGCGGCCCGCGTGGCCGCCGCAATGACCGTGAAGCACGTCCTGAATCCACCTTCGTGGCGCCGACCGAATTCAAGGTCATTGAAGTGCACGTGCCTGAGACGATCACCGTGGCCGAACTCGCGCACAAGATGAGCGTGAAGTCATCGGAAGTGATCAAGCACCTGATGAAGCTTGGCCAGATGGTCACCATCAACCAGCCGCTGGACCAGGACACTGCCATGATTGTGGTGGAAGAAATGGGCCACAAGGCCGTGACGGCTTCGCTGGACGACCCGGAAGCCTTTGCCGACGAAGACGTGCAAGGCCAGCAGGCCGAGTTGTTGCCGCGCGCGCCGGTTGTGACGGTCATGGGTCACGTTGACCACGGCAAGACCTCGCTGCTCGATTACATCCGCCGCGCCAAAGTGGCCTCCGGTGAAGCGGGCGGCATCACCCAGCACATCGGTGCCTACCACGTGGAAACCCCGCGCGGCATGGTGTCCTTCCTGGATACTCCGGGCCACGAGGCGTTTACCGCCATGCGTGCCCGCGGTGCCCAGGCGACCGACATCGTGATTCTGGTGGTGGCGGCTGACGACGGCGTGATGCCGCAGACCAAGGAAGCCATCAAGCATGCCAAGGCGGCCGGTGTTCCCATCGTGGTGGCGATCAACAAGATCGACAAGCCTGGTATCAACATGGAGCGCGTCAAGGGCGAGCTGGTCACCGAAGAAGTGATTCCCGAAGAGTTCGGCGGCGACGTTCCTTTTGTCGGTGTCTCGGCCCATACTGGCGCCGGTGTCGATGCCTTGCTCGAACAGGTGCTGCTGCAGGCAGAAGTGCTTGAACTCAAGGCGCCGGTGGATGCGCTGGCCAAGGGCCTGGTGATCGAAGCCCGCCTCGACAAGGGCCGTGGCCCCGTGGCGACTGTGCTGATTCAGGCGGGAACGCTGAAAGCCGGCGACGTGGTGCTGGCTGGTTCGACCTATGGCCGCGTGCGCGCCATGCTGGACGAAAACGGCAAGCCGATCAAAACGGCGGGTCCGTCGATTCCAGTGGAAATTCAGGGTCTGACGGAAGTACCGCAGGCTGGTGATGAATTCATGGTCATGCTCGACGAGCGCCGTGCCCGTGAAATCTCCACCTACCGTGCCGGCAAGTTCCGCAATACCAAGCTGGCCAAGCAACAGGCCGCCAAGCTGGAGAACATGTTCTCCGACATCGGCGCCGGTGAAGTGAAGATGCTGCCCATCATCATCAAGGCCGATGTGCAAGGCTCGCAGGAAGCGCTGGCCCAGTCGCTGCTGAAGCTCTCGACCGAGGAAGTCAAGGTCCAGCTGGTGTATTCCGGTGTCGGCGGCATTTCCGAGTCCGACGTCAATCTGGCGATTGCCTCCAAGGCCGTGGTGATCGGGTTCAACACCCGCGCCGATGCCCAGGCCCGCAAGCAGGCCGAAAACAACGGCGTGGACATTCGCTACTACAACATCATTTATGACGCTGTGGACGAACTGCGCGCCGCGATGTCGGGCATGCTGACGCCGGACAAGAAGGAAGAAGTCATCGGCAATGCCGAGATTCGCCAGGTGTTCAAGGTCAGCAAGATCGGCTCGATCGCCGGCTGTATGGTCACCGCCGGGGTGGTTCGCCGCACCGCGCGCCTGCGCCTTCTGCGCGAAAACGTGGTCGTCTTCACGGGCGAACTCGACTCGCTCAAGCGCTTCAAGGACGACGCCAAGGAAGTCAAGGAAGGCTTCGAGTGCGGCTTGAACATCAAGAACTACAACGACATCCAGGTTGGCGACATCCTGGAGTTCTTTGAAATCAGGGAAGTGGCGCGGACACTGGAAGTCTGATCCCGGCTGGCCGGCAGCCCCTGGCTGCCAGCCTTTCCGCAGACCCCACCATTTTTTGACATGCGTAAAAAATCATCCACCCCGAATCGCGGTTTTCGCGTCGCCGATCAGATCCAGCGCGATCTGACGGAGCTGATCGCGCGCGAACTCAAAGACCCGCGGGTCGGGATGGTGACCGTGCAGGCCGTCGAGGTGACGGCCGACTATGCGCATGCCAAGGTGTTTTTCAGTGTGCTTGTCGGCGACCCGAAAGAGTGCGAAGAAGCGCTCAACCAGGCCGCCGGTTTCCTGCGCAACGGCCTGTTCAAGCGGTTGATGACGCACACCGTGCCGACGCTGCATTTCCACTTCGACCGCACGACCGAACGTGCGGCCGACATGAACGCCTTGATTGCCAAGGCGGTTTCTTCCCGCGCCCAAGACGACTGAGTTCGCGCCGTTCCCCTTGATGACAGGTTCAGGGACAACGGTGCCAACGACGCGCCCGGGCCAGCCCGGGCGTTGRGCCTGTCGGAATTTATGACGCAAACCTCTTCTCATCGCCAGAAAATCCAGCGACGTCCCGTGCATGGCGTGCTGCTGCTCGACAAGCCGCTGGGCCTGTCGAGCAATCAGGCCTTGCAGAAGGCCAAATGGCTGCTGCGCGCCGACAAGGCCGGCCACACCGGAACGCTTGATCCGCTGGCCACCGGCGTATTGCCGTTGTGCTTTGGCGCGGCCACCAAGTTCAGCCAGATCCAGCTCGACGCCGACAAGACATATGAAGCGGTGCTGCTGCTGGGCCAGAAAACCACCACGGCCGATGCCGAAGGCGACGTGATTGAAACCCGGCCCGTGCCCGAGATCACACCAGCCTTGCTGGAGTCGCTGACGGACCGTTTCACCGGCCCGCAGGCACAGGTTCCGCCCATGTACTCGGCACTCAAAAAAGACGGTAAGGCGTTGTACGAATACGCCCGCAAGGGGCAAGAGGTGGAGCGGGAAGCCCGCCACATCACGATTTTCAAACTGACTATGGCTGTGGCCCAGGACAGCCGTGCGCAAGCCGCTATCAAAATCATAGTGACCTGCAGCAAGGGTACCTATATCCGCACGCTCGGTGAAGACATTGGCGAAGCCATTGGCTGCGGTGCGCATCTCGGATCGCTCAGGCGGCTGGAGACCGGCGGCTACACGGCGCAGCAGTGCGTGACCTTGCCGGCCCTGGAAGCCATGACCGAGCCCGAGCGCGAAGCCTGCCTGCTGCCGGCGCAGTCGCTGGTGTCGGCGTACCCGTCTGTCACATTGGACGCCGACAATGCAGGGCGGTTTTTAAGTGGTTTGCGCCGCCGGGGTGAACCCGGGCAGTGGGGCGCCGATGCGCCGCTGGTGCAGGTCTATGGCACCGAGCCGCCGGCGTTCCTGGGCTCGGCCCATGTCACGGCCGACGAATTGATTCCGCAGCGTTTGCTGAGCCCGATTGAAATACAGGACATTTTGCAAGCCGCCTCCAAGGCCACCGTGCCGGCCGAACGTTCCGCACCCGATTTCGCTGCCGCGCCCACAGGCGTTGCGGCTTCTTCTTTCCAACATTAACCCGTACCGTTTCGAGTCTTCCTGAAAGCCAACCATGAGCCATAACCAAATCCGCAATATCGCCATCATCGCCCACGTTGACCATGGCAAAACCACCATGGTTGACCAGCTGCTGCGTCAGTCCGGCACCTTTGCCGAGCACGAAAAAGTGGTCGACACCGTGATGGACAACAACGCCATCGAAAAAGAACGCGGCATCACCATCCTGGCCAAGAACTGCGCCGTGACCTGGGAAGGCACGCACATCAACATCGTCGACACCCCGGGCCACGCCGACTTCGGCGGTGAAGTGGAGCGCGCGCTGTCCATGGTCGACGGTGTGGTGCTGCTGATCGATGCGCAGGAAGGCCCCATGCCCCAGACGCGTTTTGTGACCAAGAAGGCCCTGGCCCTGGGCCTCAAGCCTATCGTGGTGGTCAACAAGGTCGACAAACCGGGCGCCAATCCCGACAAGGTCATCAACGCCGCTTTCGACCTGTTCGACAAGCTGGGCGCCACCGACGAGCAGCTCGATTTCCCGGTGGTGTACGCCTCCGGCATCAACGGATGGTCCTCGCTCGAAGAAGGCCCGCCGAACGAGCAGTGGGGCCCCGACATGTCGGCGCTCTTCAACACCATCCTGAAGCATGTGCCTGCGCAAAAGGGCGACCCTGCCGCGCCGCTGCAGCTGCAGATTTCCGCTCTCGACTTTTCGACCTTCGTCGGCCGCATCGGCGTCGGCCGCATCAGCCAGGGCACGATCAGGCCCATGATGGACGTGGTGGTCATGGAAGGCCCGGACGGCAAGGCCGTCAAAGGCCGCGTCAACCAGGTGCTGACCTTCCAGGGCCTCGAACGCGTGCAGGCCACAGAAGCCGGCCCGGGCGAAATCGTGCTGATCAACGGCATTACCGACATCGGTATCGGCGTGACGATCACGGACCCGACCAACCCCGCGCCGCTGCCCATGCTCAAGGTTGATGAACCGACCCTGACCATGAACTTCTGCGTCAACACCAGCCCGCTGGCCGGCCGCGAAGGCAAGTACGTCACCAGCCGCCAGATCTGGGACCGCCTGCAAAAGGAACTGCAGCACAACGTGGCCCTGCGCGTCAGCGAAACCGACGAAGAAGGTATCTTTGAAGTCATGGGCCGGGGCGAGTTGCACCTGACCATCCTGCTGGAAAACATGCGCCGCGAAGGTTTCGAAATGGCCGTGTCCAAGCCGCGTGTCGTGATGAAGGAAGTCAACGGTGAAAAGCACGAGCCTATCGAGCTGGTCACCGCCGACATCGAAGACCAGCACCAGGGCGGCGTGATGCAGGCGCTGGGCGAGCGCAAGGGCGAGCTGGTGAACATGGAGCCGGACGGCCGTGGCCGCGTGCGCCTTGAGTACCGCATCCCGGCGCGTGGCCTGATCGGCTTTACCAACGAGTTCCTGAACTTGACCCGTGGTTCCGGCCTGATTTCCAACATCTTCGACAGCTACGAAGCGCACAAGGGCGAAATCGGCGGCCGTAAAAACGGCGTGCTGATCTCCATGGACGACGGTGAAATCTTCACCTACGCCCTGGGCAAGCTGGACGACCGCGGCCGCATGTTTGTGCGCGCCAATGACCCGGTGTATGAAGGCATGATCGTCGGCATCCACAGCCGCGACAACGACCTCGTCGTTAACGCCACGCGTACCAAGCAGCTGACCAACTTCCGCGTCAGCGGCAAGGAAGACGCGATCAAGATCACGCCGCCTATCGAGCTCACGCTCGAATACGGTGTCGAGTTCATCGAGGACGACGAGCTGGTTGAAATCACGCCCAAGTCCGTCCGCCTGCGCAAGCGCCACCTCAAAGAGAGCGATCGCAAGCGCGCAGGCAGGTCTTGAAGAGCCCCCACGCTTTTCACTTCGTGTAATGCGCTGCCCCCCGAGGGGGCCGTTGCGCCTGCGGCCCGGCAAAGCCGGTTCCGCGGCCCCTGCTGGT
>NZ_JBFUCA010000020.1:0-17475 GCF_056405475.1 Polaromonas sp. P1_G4 | reverse complement strand
CAGTACACCAATGCACAGGAACATCGCGCCCGACACAAAGCCGTGGGCGATCATCTGCACGATGCCGCCGGAAACGCCCAGGTCGTTGAAGATGAAAAAACCCAGGGTGACAAAGCCCATGTGGGCCACTGACGAATAAGCCACCAGCTTCTTCATGTCCTGCTGCACCAGCGCCACCAGGCCGACGTAGATCACGGCAATCAGCGACAGTGCAATCATGAGCCAGGCCCATTCATGCGCGGCATCCGGAGCGATAGGCATCGAGAACCGCAGAAAACCGTATGCGCCCAGCTTCAGCATGATGGCGGCCAGCACAGCCGAACCACCGGTGGGAGCTTCAACGTGCACGTCAGGCAGCCAGGTGTGGACCGGCCACATGGGCACCTTGACGGCAAACGCCGCGAAGAAGGCAAAGAACAGCAATGTCTGCACCGTGCTGCCCAGCGGCAGCTTGTGCCAGGTCAGGATGTCGAAGCTGCCGCCCGACTTGTTGTACAGGAAGATCAGCGCCACCAACATCAGCAGGGAGCCGAGCAAGGTGTACAGGAAGAACTTGAAGGCCGCGTAGATCTTGTTGGGGCCGCCCCAGATGCCGATGATCAGGTACATCGGGATCAGCGTGGCCTCGAAGAACACGTAAAACAGAATGCCGTCAAGTGCCGAAAACACGCCGATCATGAGCCCGCTCAGGATCAGGAAAGAAGCCATGTACTGGTTCACGCGTGTGGTGATGGCTTCCCAGCTGGCGATGATGACCACCACATTGATAAAGGCCGTCAAGAGCACAAACCACAGCGATATGCCGTCAACACCTACGTGGTAGTTGACATTAAACCGCTGGATCCAGCTGCCCTTTTCGACAAACTGCATCGCCGACGAGTCCAGCTGAAAACCGCTGTACAAGGGCAGCGTCACCAGGAAACTGACGACCGCGCCTATCAGTGCGACCCAGCGGACGCTGCGCGCCTGCTCGTCACGGCCCAGCGCCAGCAGAACCACACCGAAAACAATCGGCGTCCAGATCGCAAGACTCAACAAACCCATTCTTGTTCTTCCTTGATTTTGTTGAACTGATCAGCGATTGAGCCAGACGAAATACGTCATCAACACAAACACGCCAATGATCATGCCGAAGGCATAGTGATAGATGTAGCCGGACTGCAGCCGGCGAACCATGCCGGAGACCCAGCCGATCACCTTCCACGAACCGTTGACCAGCGCACCGTCGATCAGCTTCTGGTCGCCACCCTTCCAGAGCGCGGTGCCGAGAGCGCGCGTGCCGCGGGCCAGCACGTTTTCGTTGAACCAGTCGAAGTAGTACTTGTTTTCGAGCAACGTGAAGATGGGCATGAACATGCGCTTGATCGCGGCCGGCAAGGCGGGGTTAATCATGTACATATACCAGGCCAGCACCGAGCCCCCGAGAGCCAGCCAGAACGGTGGCGCCATCAGGCCGTGCAAAGCCATCTGCCATGGGCCGTGGAACAGATGCTTAAGCTCTTCCATGGCGTGATGTTTCTCGAGGTCCACGAAGATGGCGTCCTTGAAGAAATCGCCGTACAGCATGGGCTGTATCGTCATGAAACCGATGACCACCGACGGAATCGCCAGCAGGATCAGCGGCACCGTCACCACCCACGGGGATTCGTGCGGCTCGTGGTGTTCGTCATGATGGCCATGGTCGTCGTGACCGTGGTGGTGCGCGTCGGGATTCTGGTCATGGCGTTCCTTGCCGTGGAACACCAGGAAATACAGCCGGAAGGAATAGAAGGCCGTCACGAAGACACCTGCCAGCACCGCGAAGTAGGCAAAGCCAGCGCCTGCCAGGTGGCTCTCATGCACGGCTTCAATGATGCTGTCCTTGGAGTAAAAACCCGCGAACAACGGCGTGCCGATCAAGGCCAGCGTACCCAGCAACGAAGTGATCCAGGTGATGGGCATGTACTTGCGTACGCCGCCCATCCAGCGAATGTCCTGGTTATGGTGCATGCCGATGATGACCGAGCCCGCGGCCAGGAACAGCAGCGCCTTGAAGAAGGCGTGCGTCATCAGGTGGAACACCGCGACAGAATAGGCCGAGGCGCCCAGCGCCACCGTCATGTAACCCAGCTGCGAAAGTGTGGAATACGCGACCACACGCTTGATGTCGTTCTGGATGATGCCGAGAAAGCCCATGAACAGCGCCGTAATGGCACCTATCACCATGATGAAGCTGAGCGCGGTATCGCTGAGCTCAAACAGCGGTGACATGCGCGCCACCATGAAGATGCCGGCCGTCACCATGGTTGCTGCGTGAATCAGCGCGGAGATCGGGGTTGGGCCTTCCATGGAATCCGGCAACCAGACGTGCAAAGGGAATTGCGCTGACTTGCCCATGGCGCCAATGAAGAGGCAGATGCAAATCACGGTTACCAGCATCCAGCCGGTGCCCGGGAAGCTCAGCTTGGAAAGCTCGCCGGCCTTGGCAAAGGCCTCGCCGTAGTTCAGTGTGCCGGCATAGGCAGCGATCAGGCCGATGCCAAGGATGAAACCGAAATCGCCCACGCGGTTGACCAGGAAGGCCTTCATGTTTGCAAAGATGGCGGTCGGCTTGTTGAACCAGAAGCCGATCAGCAGATAGGACACCAGACCCACGGCCTCCCAGCCGAAGAACAGCTGAAGCATGTTGTTGCTCATCACCAGCATCAGCATGGAAAAGGTGAACAGCGAGATGTAGGCGAAGAAGCGGTTGTAGCCCTCGTCTTCTTCCATGTAGCCTATGGTGTAGATGTGCACCATGAGCGACACAAAGGTCACCACGCACATCATCATGGCTGTGAGGCCGTCGACCAGGAAACCGATTTCCATTTTCAGGCCACCGACGCTCATCCAGGTGTAGAGCGTCTCGTTGAAGCGCGCGCCGTCAATCGCCACGCTCTTGAGCGTCATGGCCGAAATGATGAAAGCCACCAGCACCCCGAGGATGGTGAGGGTGTGCGACAGGCGCCGGCCTATCCAGTTGCCGCCGAAAGAGGTGCCGAGAATACCGGCCGCCAAGGCGCCGGCCAGCGGCGCCAGCGGGACGGCCAGCAGAGTTGAAGCGTTGAGGGTGGATGCCATATCAGTTTTTCTTCGTCAAGCAAGTTGCGCTGGCAAACAAGGAAGCCATGCCAGGGCCGCCACGGAACCGGCTCTGCCGGGCCGTCAGCGGCGCCCCCTTGAGGGGGAGGCGGCCGGAGGCCGCTTCGGGGGGGAGCGTCATCTTTAGCCCTGGAGCGTGTTGAGTTCGTCGACGTTGATGCTGGACTTGTTGCGGAACAGCAGCACCAGGATGGCCAGGCCTATGGCCGATTCGGCCGCAGCGACGGTCAGGATGAAGAACACAAATACCTGGCCGGCCATGTCATTCAGGTAGTACGAGAAGGCCACAAAATTCATGTTGACCGCCAGCAGCATGAGCTCGATGGCCATGAGCAGCACGATCAGGTTCTTGCGGTTCAGGAAGATGCCGATGACCGACAGCGCGAACAGCATCGCGCCCAGCGAAAGAAAATGTCCCAGTGTGAGCGTCATGGCTTCTTTTCCTCGGCAGGTACTGCAGCCGGAATGACAGCTGGTGCGGCCACAACGGATTTCATCTTGACCAGGCTTACACGGTCAGCGCGCTTGACCCGTATCTGTTCTGAAGGGTTCTGGTATTTGGAGTCCTTGCGTGCACGCAAGGTCAGCGCGATGGCCGCAATGATGGCCACCAGCAGAATCACCGCGGCAACTTCCAGCGGATAGAGGTATTCGGAGTACAGCAGTTTGCCGAGCTCCTTGGTATTGGAGATCTGCGCGCCTATCTGGCCCGCGGCGGTCGCGGCCTTGGGTGGCTCACGAAAACCGCCCATCAGCACGTAAGACATTTCCAGCGCGATGATGGCGCCCACTGACCCGGCCAGCGGGAAGTGCTTCCAGAAGCCCTTGCGGACACTGTCAATATTGATGTCCAGCATCATCACGACGAACAGGAAGAGCACCATCACAGCACCCACATAAACCAGCACCAGCGTAATGGCCAGGAACTCGGCCTTGAGCAGAATCCAGACGGCGGATGCCTGGAAGAATGCCAGCACGAGGTATAGCGCCGCATGCACGGGGTTACGGGCGGTAATCACCTTGAATGCTGCAAACAGCAGCACCGCGGCAAAAACATAAAAAAGACCTGTTTTAGCGTCCATGTTGTTGTGGATTCTTTCTTGAGCCAGCGGCTTGGGATTCAGCGGTACTTGGCGTCTGCCGCGCGGTTGGCGGCAATTTCGGATTCATACCGGTCACCCACGGCCAGCAGCATCTCTTTGGTGAAATACAGGTCGCCGCGCTTCTCGCCGTGGTATTCAAAGATGTGGGTCTCAACGATGGAATCGACCGGGCAACTTTCTTCGCAGAAACCGCAGAAGATGCATTTGGTGAGGTCGATGTCGTAGCGCGAGGTGCGACGGCTGCCGTCTTCACGCACGTCGGACTCAATGGTGATAGCCATCGCAGGACACACCGCTTCGCAGAGCTTGCAGGCGATACAGCGCTCTTCGCCGTTTTCATAGCGGCGCAACGCATGCAGGCCGCGAAAACGCGGGCTCAGCGGAGTTTTCTCTTCGGGAAACTGAACCGTGATCTTGCGGCTGAACATGTACTTGCCGGTCAGGGCCATGCCCTTGAACAGCTCGGTGAGCATGAAGCTCGACGCAAAGTCTTTGATGGAAGCGACGGCGGACATAAATCAGATTCCTGCAGAAGTAAGGCGTAGGCGTACACAAGGGCTCTTCAAGCCAGCAGGGGCCGCGGAACCGGCTTTGCCGGGCCGCAGGCGCAGCGCCCCCTCGGGGGGCAGCGCATTACACGAAGTCGAAGACGCGGTGAAAAGCGTGGGGGCCATAGTCACTTCCAGATGTTGTAAGGCGTCTGCATCCAGGCGCCAACGACCACCAGCCAGACCAGGGTCACGGGGATAAAAATCTTCCAACCCAAACGCATGATCTGGTCATAACGAAAGCGCGGGAAGGTGGCGCGCACCCACAGGAACATGGTGACCACCACAAAGGTCTTGGCACCCAGCCAGATCCAGCCCGGAATGAAGCTCAGGGCTTCAACAGGCGGCAACCAACCGCCCAGGAATAGCAGCACGGCCAGGATGGCGACCAGCCACATGTTCGCGTATTCAGCGAGGAAGAACATCGCGAAAGCCATGCCCGAGTACTCGACCATATGGCCAGCCACGATTTCGGACTCGCCTTCGACGACGTCGAAGGGGTGGCGGTTGGTCTCAGCCAGGCCGGAGATGAAGTACACGACAAAAATCGGCAACAGTGGCAGCCAGTTCCAGGACAGGAAAGTCCATCCGTTGCTTGCCAGCATGCCCTTGCCCTGGCTCATCACGATGTCAGTCATGTTGAGGCTGCCGGACACCATGAGCACCACCACCAGGCAGAAGCCCATGGCGATTTCATAGCTGACCATTTGCGCCGAAGCGCGCATGGCGCCGAGGAAGGCGTACTTGGAGTTCGAAGCCCAGCCCGCGATGATCACGCCATAGACTTCCAGCGAGGTGATGGCCATCAGGAACAGCAGGCCGGCGTTGATGTTGGCCAGCGCGATCTCGGGCCCGAAGGGAATCACGGCCCAGGCGGCCAGGGCCGGCATGATGGTCATGATGGGGCCGAGCACGAACAGGCCCTTGCTGGCCGCCGTGGGGATGATGATTTCCTTGGTCAGCAGCTTGAGCGCATCGGCGATTGGCTGCAGCAGGCCGAAAGGCCCGACGCGGTTAGGGCCGAGGCGAATCTGCGTGAAGCCGATGGCCTTGCGTTCCCACAAGGTCAGGTAAGCCACGAGGCCCATCAGCGGCAACAGGACACAGACGATCTTGATGAGCGTCCACAGCACAGGCCATACCGTGGCCGGCCAGATGCCGCCCATCAAACCCTGGCCAAACGCGAAGATTCCATCAATCATGCCGTCACTCCTTCGAGCCTGGCTTCGACGCCGGCGGCCTGGCGGGCATCCGCCGTCAGCTGCAGCGATGTGGCGCGCCTGACCAGCCCGTCGAGCTGGTAAATGCTGGCCACCGCAGGCACCTGGACGATAGCGGCCGACAGGTCGATAGCGGCCTGGGTGCTGTTGCCGAGCTTGTCCGCGGGAAGCTGCGCCGCATCGGCACCCGCGACCTGCTTGAGCACGTCCTGCGCGGATTCAAAATCAAAGCCGGGCAAGCCCAGCACGTTGGCGAGCACGCGCAGCACCTTCCAGGCCGGACGGGTATCGCCCAGCGGCTTGACGACGGCGTGAAAGCTTTGCACGCGGCCCTCGGCGTTCACAAAGGTGCCGGGTGTTTCGGTGAAAGGCGCAATCGGCAGCAGCACATCGCTGAAGCCCATGTTGGCCTTGAAGGGGCTCAGCGTCACGACCATCTGTGCGGCGTTGAGCGAAGACTTGGCGCTGGCGCCGGCAGCCGAGTCAAACTCGGGTTCGTTGTTGAGCAGGATCACGGCCTTGAGCTGGCCGCCCAGCATCTGACCGGCATTCAGGCCCTTGCCGGCAGGCAAGGCGCCGGCCAGTTGGGCACCCACGGTATTGGCGGCTTCCGTGAGGTAGCCCACGGTGGCGCCGGTCTGCTCGCCGATCCAGTTGGCGAGCGCCAGCAGGCTGGAGGCCTTGGTGTGATGCGCCGCGGCATTGCCCAGCAGGATGGCCTTGCGCTCGCCGCCCAGCAGGGATTTGGCGATCGCCTTGGCGGCGTCGGTAGCCTGGCCGGCGGCGGGCGCGGTAACGCCCTTGTCAGCGGCAATCGCGGCAGCCACATCGGCCAGGGCCTGGGTCCAGGCTTCGGGCGCTGCCAGCAGCCTATTGGCGACAGGCATGGCCCAGGCGTCGGCGTTTGCCAGTTCGGCGGTGGAATTGACGGTGCTCAGCGCCCCGCCCTTGCGAACGGCCTGGCGTATGCGCTGCGCGAACAACGGGTGGTCCTTGCGCAGATTGGAGCCGACCACCAGCACGCGCTGCAGCTGCGACAGCGAGGCAACGGAGGTACCCAGCCAGCGGATGGCCGAAGGTGCGGTGAACTCGGCGTTGCGCAGCCGGTAGTCGATGTTCTCGCTGCCCAGGCCGCGCATCAGGGAGGCGGCCAGGTAGAGCTCTTCGAGCGTGCTGTGCGGGCTGGCCAGGGTGCCGATGCTGCTGGCACCGTGGTCGGCCTTGATCTGCTTGAGGCCGTTGGCCACGTATTCGAGCGCGGTCTGCCAGTCGACAGCCTTCCATTCGCCGCCCTGCTTGAGCATGGGGCTGGTCAGGCGTTCGTCGCCGTTGAGGGCTTCATACGAGAAGCGGTCGCGGTCGGCGATCCAGCATTCGTTCACGTCTTCGTTCTCCAGGGGGACGACGCGCATGACCTTGTTGTTCTTGACCTGGACAATCAGGTTGGCGCCGGTCGAGTCGTGCGGGCTGACCGACTTGCGGCGCGACAGTTCCCACGTGCGGGCGCTGTAGCGGAAAGGCTTGCTGGTCAGCGCGCCCACCGGGCAGATGTCAATCATGTTGCCGGACAGCTCGGAGTCCACCGACATGCCGACGAAGGTTTCGATTTCGGCGTGTTCGCCGCGATGCGACATGCCGAGTTCCATCACGCCGGCCACTTCCTGGCCGAAGCGCACGCAGCGCGTGCAATGGATGCAGCGGCTCATTTCCTGCATGGAAATCAGCGGGCCCACGTCCTTGTGGAAGACGACGCGCTTTTCTTCCTCGTAGCGCGATTCGCTGCCGCCGTAACCGACGGCCAGGTCCTGCAGCTGGCATTCGCCGCCCTGGTCACAGATCGGGCAGTCCAGCGGGTGGTTGATCAGCAGGAACTCCATCACACCCTTCTGGGCCTTGATGGCTTTGTCGTTCTTGGTACGCACGATCATGCCCTGAGTGACGGGCGTAGCGCAGGCCGGCATGGGCTTGGGCGCCTTCTCCACGTCGACCAGGCACATGCGGCAGTTGGCGGCAATGCTCAGCTTCTTGTGATAGCAGAAGTGCGGAATGTAAGTGCCGGCCTTTTCGGCCGCATGCATCACCGTGCTGCCTTCAAGCACTTCCACCTTCTGGCCGTCGAGTTCTATTTCAACCATATTTTTTTCTTTCCGCAATTCAGGCTTGCGCGGTAGCCGAAACCGGAGTGTGGGAGACTTGTGGCTTGATCATGGCTTCAAACTCATGGCGGAAGTGTTTGATCATGGCGCGCACCGGCATGGCCGCGGCATCGCCGAGCGCGCAGATGGTGCGGCCCTGGATGTTGTCGGCCACCGAGTTGAGCAGGTCCATGTCGGTCTGCTTTCCGTGGCCGTTGTGGATACGGTCCACGACGCGCCAGAGCCAGCCCGTACCTTCGCGGCAAGGCGTGCATTGCCCGCAGGACTCATGCATGTAGAAGTAGGACAGGCGCTTGAGCGACTCGACCATGCAACGGCTGTCGTCCATGACGATCACCGCGCCCGAACCCAGCATGGAGCCGGCCTTGGCGATGGAGTCGTAGTCCATGGTGCAGTCCATCATGATGGAAGCCGGCAGCACGGGCGCCGAAGACCCGCCGGGAATCACGGCCTTGAGCGTACGGCCCTTGCGCACGCCGCCTGCGAGTTCCAGCAGCCTGGAGAACGGCGTGCCCATGGGCACTTCATAGTTGCCGGGCAGCTCGACGTCGCCGGACACCGAATAAATCTTGGTGCCGCCGTTGTTGGGCTTGCCGCATTCGAGGTAGGCCTGGCCGCCGTTGCGGATGATCCAGGGCACGGCCGCGAAGGTCTCGGTGTTGTTGATGGTGGTGGGCTTGCCGTAGAGGCCGAAGCTGGCCGGGAACGGCGGCTTGAAGCGCGGCTGGCCTTTTTTGCCCTCGAGCGACTCGAGCAGCGCGGTTTCTTCGCCGCAGATGTAGGCGCCGAAACCATGCGAGGCATGGAGCTGGAAGCTGTAACCGCTGCCGAAAATGTTGTCGCCCAGCAGGCCGGCAGCGCGTGCTTCTTCCAGCGCTTCTTCAAAGCGCTGGTAGGTCGCGAAGATTTCGCCGTGGATGTAGTTGTAACCCACGCTGATGCCCATGGCGTAGGCGGCGATCGCCATGCCCTCGATCACGCTGTGCGGGTTGTACTGCATGATGTCGCGGTCTTTGCAGGTACCCGGCTCGCCTTCGTCCRAATTGCAGACCAGGTATTTCTGGCCCGGGAACTGACGCGGCATGAAGCTCCACTTGAGCCCGGTCGGGAAACCCGCGCCGCCGCGGCCGCGCAAGCTGCCGGCCTTGACTTCAGCGATGACCTGGTCGGGCGTCATGCCCTCGCCGCCATCCTGCTTGAGGATTTTGCGCAGCGCCTGGTAGCCGCCGCGCGCTTCGTAGTCCTTGAGCCGCCAGTTGCTGCCGTCGAGGTCAGCCAGGATTTGCGGATTGATGTGCCGGCCGTGGAAGCAGGTCTGCACGCCAGTAGCCGAGAACTGCGACAGCACGCTCTGCGCGGCCGCGCTGTTGGGTGTCAGGGGTGCGAGCGTCATGGTTGCTTTGCCTCGGCGGATTGAAGGCCTTCGATGAGCTGGTCCAGCTTCTCGTTGCTCATGAAGCTGCACATGGTGAGATCGTTGACGAGCATCACCGGCGAATCCGCGCAGGCGCCCAGGCATTCAGACTGCTGCAGCGTGAAAAGACCGTCGGCGCTGGTCTCGCCCATGACGATGCCCAGCTTGTGCTCCAGGTGCTTGAGCGCCTTGGCGCCGTCGCGCAGCTGGCAAGGCAGGTTGGTGCAGACGTTGAGTTTGTACTTGCCAACGGGGCGCTGGTTGTACATGTTGTAGAAGGTGGTGACTTCGTGCACGGCAATCGGCGCCATGCCGAGGTATTCGGCCACGACCTTCTCGCTTTCGGCGCTGACGTAGCCGTGCTCTTCCTGCAGGATGGTCAGGCAAGCCATGACGGCCGACTGTTTCTGGTCCGCGGGGTATTTGGCGACTTCGCGGTCGAAGCGCGCTCTGGTTTGTTCAGAAATCATATGATCTTCGATCCGCAACTAGCGTTTGCCTATGCCCATTTGTTCCAGCGTTTGTGCCGCGGCCCTGCGCCCAGATGCCTCGCCAATCGCACGACCCTGAAGCAAGATACCTTGCATCTGTTGCGGTTGACGAGCGAGCATTTTCTGGGCTAACGGAGTGGCATAAAAAGCGGATAACGCCTCCATTTCTTCTATGGAGTAGTCTTTTGCCAAAATACCCGTTACCACATCGGTATAGAGCTGTTTTGTTTCGGTGGACTTGAATTCACGAAGAAAATTCGCCGAGAATTTCGAGATAAATTCTTTTTTTAGCGGTTCGGGCGCATTGGTTGATTTCAGCATTTGGGTCAACATGGGCTCAAACAATGGGATCATCTGGTCGGCCATGGTGTCATACATCTTGTCGAATCCGGTCTGGGCCATCAGGCGAACGGCAAGCACGCGACGCTTCTCCATCTCCGCCGCGGAAACTGTTTGCGCGTGTGCCGCCTGCAGTCCGAGCAGAAAAAAACAGAGCAGCAGCGAACGGGATAACCGATTCATCGGTCAATCTCTCCAAACACAATATCCATGGTGCCGATCACAGCAACGGCATCGGCGATCATGTGGCCGCGCGACATTTCGTCCATAGCCGCGAGATGCGGAAAACCCGGCGGGCGGATCTTCAAGCGATAGGGCTTGTTGGCACCGTCGCTGACGATGTAGATGCCGAACTCGCCCTTGGGGTGCTCGACCGCCGCATAGGCTTCACCTTCGGGCACGTGAAAACCTTCGGTGAAGAGCTTGAAGTGGTGAATCAGCTCTTCCATGTTGGACTTCATGGATTCGCGGTCGGGTGCGGCAACCTYGTGGTTGCTGGTGATCACGGGGCCGGGGTTGACGCGCAACCAGTCAATGCACTGCTTGATGATGCGGTTGGACTGGCGCATCTCTTCGATGCGGACCAGGTAACGGTCATAGCAGTCGCCGGTTTTGCCGACCGGGATGTCGAAGTCCATCTTGTCATAGACGTCGTAGGGCTGTTGCTTGCGCAGGTCCCAGGCGAAACCCGAACCGCGGAGCATGGGGCCGGTAAAGCCGAGGTTGAGGGCTCGCTCAGGCGACACAACGCCGACACCCACGGTGCGCTGCTTCCAGATGCGGTTGTCGGTCAGCAGGGTTTCGTACTCATCGACATAAGCCGGGAATTTGTTGCTGAAGTCCTCGATGAAGTCGAGCAACGAACCCTGGCGGTTCTCATTGAGCGCTGCGATGGCCTTGGCGTTCTTGACCTTGCTGACGCGGTACTGCGGCATGCTGTCGGGCAGGTCGCGGTAGACGCCGCCCGGGCGGAAGTAGGCCGCATGCATGCGCGCGCCGGACACGGCTTCGTACATGTCGAACAACGCCTCGCGCTCGCGGAAGCAGTAAATCAGGATGTTCATCGCGCCGCAGTCGAAACCGTGCGCACCCAGCCATAGCAGGTGGTTGAGCAGGCGCGTGATTTCGGCGTACATCACGCGGATGTACTGCGCGCGCACCGGCACGTCGACGCCGAGCAGCTTCTCGATGGCCAGACAGTAGGCGTGCTCGTTGGACATCATCGAGACGTAGTCCAGCCTGTCCATGTAGGGCAGCGACTGGATGTAAGTCTTGCTTTCGGCGAGCTTTTCAGTGRCACGGTGTAGCAGGCCAATGTGTGGGTCGGCGCGCTGGATCACTTCGCCGTCGAGCTCGAGCACCAAGCGCAACACACCGTGCGCTGCGGGATGCTGTGGCCCAAAGTTGAGCGTGTAATTTTTGATTTCAGCCATGGGGTATCTTCTGTCGACGCTGCTTACTGCAGGCCGCCGTAGTTGTCTTCACGGATCACACGCGGAGTGATCTCACGCGGCTCAATGGTGACCGGCTGGTAAATCACGCGCTTTTGCTCAGGGTCGTAGCGCATCTCCACATGGCCCGAGGTCGGGAAATCCTTGCGGAAAGGATGGCCGATGAAACCGTAATCGGTCAGGATTCGACGCAGGTCATTGTGGCCTTCAAAGATGATGCCGTAGAGATCGAAGGCTTCGCGCTCGAACCAGTTGGCCGAGTTCCAGATGCCATTGAGCGAATCCACCACGGGGAAATCGTCGTCGGGGCAGAACACCTTGAGGCGAACGCGCTGGTTGAGGCTGACGGACAGCAGATGCGACGCCACGCAGTAGCGCRGGCCGTCGTACTGACCGTCCTTGTATTCGGAATAGTCGACACCACACAGATCGATGAGCTGCTCGAAGCGGCAACCTGGCGCATCGCGCAGCAGGGTTGCGGCCGCGAGGTAATCGGCGGCGGCGACCGTGAGGGTGATTTCACCCAGAGCGGTCTTCAGGCTTTTGACCTTGTCGCCGAGCACCGCATGAATCGTTTCGGCGAGTTGTTCCATGGACACAGGAGAAGAGGACATGCTTTATGCCCTCGCAATCGTGTTGGTGCGACGAATTTTCTGCTGTAGCTGGATGATGCCGTACATCAGCGCTTCGGCCGTGGGCGGGCAGCCGGGCACGTAGACGTCCACCGGCACGATGCGGTCGCAGCCGCGAACCACGGAATAGCTGTAGTGGTAATAGCCGCCGCCGTTGGCGCACGAGCCCATGGACAACACCCAGCGCGGCTCCGACATCTGGTCGTACACCTTGCGCAAGGCCGGGCCCATCTTGTTGCACAGCGTGCCGGCCACAATCATCAGGTCGGACTGGCGCGGGCTGGGACGGAACAACATGCCGAAGCGATCCAGGTCGTAACGCGCCGCGCCCGCATGCATCATTTCGACGGCGCAGCAGGCCAGGCCGAACGTCATGGGCCAAAGCGAACCCGTCTTGGCCCAATTCACCACCGAGTCGTAACTCGTGGTCATGAAGCCTTCGTTGAAAACACCTTCAAGTGACATACCCGTACMTTTGTGGCGTGACCCGCCTAGAGAACCCTCGGGATTCTTAGCTTCTTATTCCCAGTCCAGCGCACCCTTTTTCCACTCGTAAACAAAGCCCACGACCAGAATGCCCAGGAAAATCATGACGGACCAGAAACCGACAGGGCCGATTTCCCTGAGCGCCACGGCCCAGGGAAAAAGAAACGCGATTTCGAGGTCAAAAAGGATGAAGAGGATGGCGACCAGGTAGTAGCGCACATCGAATTTCATGCGGGCATCTTCGAAAGCCTCGAAGCCGCATTCGTAAGGGGAATTTTTTTCGCTGTCGGGACGCACGGGGCCCAACAAACGCCCCAGGACCTGAGGCACCACACCGACACCCACACCAACCAGAATAAACAAAAGAACAGGAAGGTATTGATCGAGGTTCATCGTGGATTCAACTTCTGAAAAGCCACTTGCGCGGTTTGCTTCAGCTTGCCGTTTGAGCCGACAACATTGCCGGAGCACTGCTGCCGATGCATGTCAATCTGGTGCGGACGGCGAGACTCGAACTCGCACACCTTTCGGCACTACCCCCTCAAGATAGCGTGTCTACCAATTTCACCACGTCCGCGGTATTTAACTGCCTGGATGGCATGAGGAACCTTGCGGTTTTTGGCTTTCCAGACAGTCTTAGAGTTTACCCCGAAATATTGCTGCTCCCGACTGCGGGCAACAGCAAAATCTCGTTATTTCGTCGGGATTTGCGCAGCACCGGACGCGGCAGGCGCAGGCGGGACAGGAACTGCCGTGCCAGTACTTGCAGGCGCAGAKGTTCCCGGAATCTGGGCCGCACCGGAAGCTGCAGCAGCCGGCGCCGGAGCGCTCACGGCGGCCCCCTCCAGGACGCTGGAGCTTGTGCGCGCAGGAGCATTGCCAAAGTAAGCAAGCAGCAAGGTGCAGGCAAAAAACAACGCGGCGAGAACGCCGGTAGTGCGTGACAGGAAATTAGCACTGCCGCTGGCGCCAAAAAGGCTGCCCGAACCGCCACTGCCAAACGCCGCGCCCATGTCTGCGCCCTTGCCGTGTTGCACCAGGATCAGGCCAATCATGCCGAGCGCCGAAAGCATCTGCACAGCGAGGACAATGGTTAATACAACGTTCATATCTACTCCTAAATTAATAGCGTTCTGCGCCTGTCAGTTGCGGGCTGCAGCAATAATTGTCAAAAAATCGGGGGCTTTGAGCGACGCACCGCCAATCAGGCCACCGTCGATATCGGGCTGGRCCAGCAGCGTTGCCGCGTTGGCCGCGTTCATGCTGCCGCCATACAGAATTTTCACGCGGGCAAACTGATCTGTAGCCGCCTTCAATTGGTTGCGCAGCACCAGGTGCACAGCCTGCGCCTCTTGCGGAGTCGCTGTCTTGCCGGTACCAATCGCCCATACCGGTTCGTAGGCCACCACGATTTCGCTGATGCAGTGGCCATTGGTGTGGATCACCGCCGCGAGCTGCCGCTTCACGACTTCTTCGGTATGGCCTGCCTCACGCTCGGCCAGCGTTTCGCCAACACAAACGATGGGGGTAACACCGCAGGCCAGTGCAGATTTTGCCTTGTCGGCGACCGTCGCATCAGTCTCGCCGTGATGCTGGCGCCGCTCCGAGTGACCAACGATAGYGAAACGGCAACCAAACTCCTTGAGCATGGCGGCACTGACTTCACCCGTATAGGCGCCACTGGCATGAACGGACACATCCTGTGCGCCCAGTTCAATGGCAGACAGGCCGGGTTTAGCAGCCCGCAATAGCTGAATCTGTGCCAGGTAAGGCGCAGGAACACAAACCGCCACCTCACATGCCGGAGGATTGGCCAGCCCACTCGCCAGGGCATCCAGCAAGGCTGCGTTGGCCTCCAGGCCGCCGTTCATCTTCCAGTTACCAGCAATAAGCTTCTTCATGGTGTCGGTGACCAGGTTAAGACGATTTTGCCGACATGCTGGTTGGACTCCATCAATGCATGCGCCTTGGCCGCATCAGCCGCCGCAAACGTGCTGTGAATCACCGGCTTGACAGCACCGCTCGCAAGCAGTGGCCACACCTTATTCCTCAATGCATTCGCAATGGCGCTTTTGAACTCGACAGATCGCGCACGCAAGGTTGAACCGGTGACGGTCAAGCGCTTGCGCAACACCAATCCCGCATTGATCTCGGACTTGACCCCGCCCTGTATCGCAATGATGACCAGACGGCCGTCCTCGGCCATGCAGTCAACTTCTCGCGCAACATAACCACCGGCAACCATATCAAGAATGACGTCGACGCCCTTCCCGTTGGTCAGCTTTTTTGCCTCTTCGGCAAAGTCACTGGTCTTGTAGTTGATGGCATGGTCCGCGCCCAAAGCCACACAGGCAGCGCATTTTTCGTCGCTGCCGGCCGTTACCAGCACCGTGGCCCCCAAGGCCTTGGCAATCTGGATGGCCGTAACGCCGATACCGCTGGAGCCGCCCTGGATCAGCAAGGTTTCACCCGGCTGCAGGTAAGCGCGCTCAAACACATTGCTCCAGACGGTGAAAAAAGTCTCGGGCAAAGATGCCGCCTCGATGTCGCTCAGCCCTGAAGGCACCGGCAGGCACTGCCCAATCGGAGCAACACACAACTCGGCATAGCCACCACCCGCGACCAACGCGCAGACACGGTCACCGATTTTGAGGCCGGCTACGGCCATGGCCACGGCATCGCCGGACACGATCACACCCGCGACTTCAAGCCCGGGAATGTCGGACGCCCCGGGCGGTACCGGGTAGTGACCCATGCGCTGAAGAACATCAGGGCGGTTGACGCCACTGGCGCTCACGCGAATCACTACCTCGCCAGAACCTTCGATGGGCGCCGGGCGATCAGCCAGGCGCAACACCTCAGGCTTGCCGTAGGAGGTAATTTCAACAACTTTCATGGCGTATCAAGGTCATTTGAGTCGCCAGCCCTCTGTACAAGAGCGCAAGCAGCTACAAAATCAATAGCAGTATTGATCAGCCCCGGTCTTGGTCCTGGGCCGGACGGTCGAGCAAAGCCTTCATCGACAGCTTGACACGGCCCTTCTCGTCGGTCTCCAGAACCTTGACCTTGACGATCTGGCCTTCGCTCAGGTAGTCGGTGACCTTCTCGACGCGCTCGTGGGCGATCTGGCTGATGTGCAGCAGGCCGTCCTTGCCGGGCAGCAGGTTGATCAGGGCGCCGAAGTCCAGGATCTTGGTGACCGGGCCTTCGTACACCTTGCCGATTTCGACCTCAGCGGTGATCTCGGCGATGCGGCGCTTGGCCTCGTCGGCCTTGGCGCTGTCATTCGACGCGATGGTGATAGTGCCGTCTTCCTCGATGTTGATCTGCGTGCCGGTTTCTTCGGTCAGCGCGCGGATGACGGCGCCGCCCTTGCCGATCACGTCGCGGATCTTCTCTGGGTTGATCTTCATGACGTAGAGACGCGGCGCGAAGTCGGACACTTCAGCCTTGGCTTCGCCCATGGCTTCCTGCATCTTGCCCAGGATGTGCATGCGGGCTTCCTTGGCCTGGGCCAGCGCGACCTGCATGATTTCCTTGGTGATGCCCTGGATCTTGATGTCCATCTGCAGCGCGGTGATACCGAAGGTGGTACCCGCAACCTTGAAATCCATGTCGCCCAGGTGATCTTCATCACCCAGGATGTCGGTCAGCACGGCAAAACGGTTGTCTTCCTTGATCAGGCCCATGGCGATACCGGCCACGTGGGCTTTCATCGGCACACCGGCATCCATCAGCGACAGGCAGCCGCCGCAGACCGAAGCCATGGACGAAGAGCCGTTGGACTCGGTGATCTCAGACACCACGCGCATGGTGTACGGAAACTCTTCCTTCGACGGCAGCACGGCGATCAGCGCGCGCTTGGCCAGACGGCCGTGACCGATTTCGCGGCGCTTTGGCGAGYCGACACGGCCGGTTTCACCGGTGGCGAACGGAGGCATGTTGTAATGCAGCATGAAGCGGTCTTCGTAGTCGCCCGACAACGCGTCGATACGCTGCGCATCGCGCTCAGTGCCCAGCGTGGTCACGACCAGCGCCTGGGTTTCGCCGCGCGTGAACAGGGCCGAGCCGTGGGTGCGGGGCAGCACGCTGTTGCGGATTTCAATCGCACGAACGGTGCGCGTGTCGCGGCCGTCGATGCGGGGTTCGCCGGCCAGGATCTGGCTACGCACGATCTTGGCTTCGATGTCGAACAGCATGCCTTCAACGGCCACGCCGTCGAATTCCACGCCGTCGGCCTTGAGCGCGGCCATAACGTCGGAGGTCACCACGCGGCAGGCTTGCGTACGGGCTTGCTTGGCGCGGATCTGGTAAGCGGCTTGCAGCTTGGCACCGGCGAGTTCGTTGACCTTGGCGATCAGCGGCTCGTTCTTGGCGGGTGCTTTCCAATCCCAGACCGGCTTGCCGGCGTCGCGTACGAGTTCATGGATCGCGTTGATGGCGATGTTGCCCTGCTCATGGCCGAACACCACGGCGCCGAGCATGATCTCTTCGGACAGTTGCTGGGCTTCGGAC